>JAHWKW010000002.1 GCA_019347675.1 Actinomycetota bacterium
CCGCCATGGTCAGCGTGTCCGCGTAACGCAGGTCGATCTCGTGCTGACTCGGCGCGACCTCGTGGTGGCTGTCCTCGACGCTGATGCCCATCTTTTCGAGCGTCGTGATCGCGTGGCGCCGGAAGTCCTGCTGGACGTCGCTCGGCGTCATGTCGAAGTACCCGCCGCCGTCCAGCGGCGTGAGGTCGTCGGTCGACGGGAGAGGAAGAACTCCATCTCCGGGTGGACGTAGAAGGTGAACCCGAGGTCGGCCGCCCGCTGGAGGTTGCGGCGCAGCACCTGGCGGGCGTCGGCGGCGAACGCGTCACCGTCCGGTGTCTGGATGTCGCAGTACATGCGCGCGACGAACGTGCAGGGCGCGACGGCCTGGGATGGTCCCGATCGTGACTTGACCGGCGTGGTGCCGCGGTTTGCTTCGCAGGTTGCCCGGCACGCCGTCCAGTTGGCTCGCGAGGATGCGATGCCGATGCGACCCGGCAGTTGTATGTGGCCGCACTCGGGGCATCGGACACGCAACTCGCCCGACGGCGCGCTCGGGCGTGTTGAATCCTCTGTGTGAGGTGAACCGGAGTAGGCCGGGACCCTCCGGCCAGAAGGGACACCTGACATGACGAACAACAAGACGACGAGCGGCGTGAGGCCCGAGCCTGGGGTCCCGCGGGATGCGGATCTTGAGCCAGCGATCGACGATCGGCTGGTCGAGGCCCTGATGGACCGGGTCGACGAGGACGAGCTCGAGCTGTTGGGCCCCGACGGGATCCTGACCGAGCTGACTTCCAAGATCTTGGAACGGGCGCTGGACGTCGAGCTGACCGATCACCTGGGCTACGAGCGCGGCGACAGCTCGGGCTATGGGTCGGGCAACCACCGCAACGGCAGCTCGCCCAAAACCGTGCTGACCGACGCCGGCGCGGTGCCGGTCGCCGTGCCCCGCGACCGCAACGGCAGCTTCCAGCCCAAGGTCGTGCCCAAGCACCAGCGACGCCTGAATGGGTTCAACGAGTTGATCATCGGACTGGTGGCCCGCGGCATGACCGTACGCGACGTCCAGGCGCACCTGGCCGAGGTGTACGGCGTGGCGGTGTCCCCCGAGCTGGTGTCCAAGGTCACCGACGCGGTCGTGCCCGAGCTGCGCGCGTGGCAGAACCGGCCGCTGGACGCCGTCTGGCCGATCGTGTACCTCGACGCGGTCGTGGTGAAGGTCCGCGACGACCACGTCGTGGTCAATCGGCCCGTCTACATCGCGCTGGGGGTCGATATCGAGGGCCGCAAGCACGTGCTGGGCCTGTGGCTCGGCGACGGCGGTGAGGGCGCCAAGTTCTGGCTGGGTGTCGCAACTGAGCTGTCCAACCGTGGCGTCAAGGACGTGCTGATCATCTGCTGCGACGGGCTGACCGGCCTGCCCGAGGCGATCGAGACCGTCTGGCCGCGCACCACAGTCCAGACCTGTGTCGTGCACCTGATCCGCAACTCGATCAAGTTCTGCTCGTGGCGAGACCGCAAGCACGTCACCAGAGCGCTCAAGCCGATCTACCGGGCCGCCACCGTCGAGGCCGCCGCCGACGCGCTCGATGACTTCGAGCTCGAGTGGGGCGACCGCTATCCCGCGATCGTGGACCTGTGGCGGCGCAACTGGGAGCGGTTCACGCCGTTCCTGGCGTTCCCCGCGCCCGTGCGCAAGATCATCTACACCACCAACGCGGTCGAGTCGCTCAACTACCAGCTGCGCAAGGTCACCAAGACCCGCGGGCACTTCCCCACCGAACAGGCCGTCCTGAAAATCCTCTACCTCGCGATCCGCAACATCGGTCACGACCGCGGTGGGGAACTCGGTACCGGCACCCACGGCTGGAAGCAGGCACTCAACGCGTTCGCGATCGCGTTCCCCGGACGACTCACCATCTAACGAAGTGCCAACTCCTCACACAAAGGACTTGACAAGCTCGCGCGCTCCGCACGTCATGCGCCAGGCGGCCCGGCTGCTCGCCACGAGCCCCATCACTCCAGGTGCCGCCCGGCGGGCCAAGCGTCTGCTGAGGAACGCGCGTGCGGTTACGAGTAGCAGCAGGGGTCGGGCGGACCCGGAACGGCTACCCCGCTACATCGCCCGATGAGGCGAGGTACTCGTAGCG
The DNA here is from genome assembly GCA_019347675.1 of Actinomycetota bacterium. Taxonomy (NCBI): domain Bacteria; kingdom Bacillati; phylum Actinomycetota; species Actinomycetota bacterium. The sequence continues at coordinate 2,133 of JAHWKW010000002.1, forward strand.
TGGACCGCCAGCATCAAAGTCTGCGGCTACCCACACCGTCGCCACCACGTGGCCCGTCTGACCCGCCGTCGACGCCGCAGGCTGGGACGCAAGGTGCAATGAGTCGCGGAGGCGGGGCCACGCACGCGGATCTTGACCATGAACGTCTACGGTCACCACGGGCGATGGGACGCGCGACGTCCCGTCCTCACCGAGGGGCCCCGAGAGGTGGAACCGGATGTGGTGACCCTCCAAGAGACCGTTATGACCCGCACCTACGATCAAGTCGTCGAGGTCCTCGGCGACGATCACGACGTGTTCACCAGCGCGGCCGGTCCCCCGACGGTGTCGGAGCATCCATCGCCAGCCGCTGGCCGTTCGACGTGGTCCTCGAGGCGGACCTGCCCGTAGCAGACGACAACACCACCGCAGGGTGGATCGGCAGCCTCACTGTCGTCAGGATCCACGTGCCGTCTCCCAACGAGCCGCCACTGCTCGCCGACCACAAGCCCTGCATGGGCCATCCAACCGTGAACACGCCCGGGAAGTGCAGGCCGTCCGGGCGGCCCGCCTCATCGAACGACTGCTCGACGGGGACGACTCCCAGGTCGTCCTGACGGGGGATCTCGACGCCATGCCCGACTCCGCCAGCATCCGGTTCTGGTGCGGCAAGCAGTCCCTCGACGCCATGAGCGTTCACTACCAGGACGCGTGGGATGTCACGCACGCGGCAGAACCCGGGCACACGTTCACCCCCGACAACCCGCTCGTATCGGAGCAGTGGCGACCACGACCGGGTCGGCGCATCGACTACATCCTCATCCGCACCGGCGACAAGGGAGCATCCCTCTCGACGCCTGCGAACTCGCCTTCGATATCCACCATCGACGACGTCTGGGCCAGCGACCACTTCGGCGTCGTCGCCGACCTCAAGAACAGGCTGGCCAGCTGACCTTCTGACAACGCCGCGGCAGAACGCCCGATGGCGCGGTGACCCTGTCCCCCGTGCGACTCGGCTTCCATGGCATGATCCGTCGAAGGGAAGGACGTCGCATGACACGCGAGTGGCCGATGCCCCCACCGGCGCCTGAGAGGACATAGGGCCCCCGGAGTCGCCGCCAACGGGCGCTCCAACATATGCCGACGGTTGGCGCTGCACATCGACCTGGCCGACCCCGCGCGGCTCGCTCCCACTACGTCCGGGGTCGACGCCGCCCTGACGGCGATCATCGCGCAGATCCCATCGCCGACGCCCGAGGGATCCTCGACCGGCTGAAGATGTGCGCCACGGACGACTGCCGCTTCGTCTACTACGACCACTCCCGCAGCCGCACCGCCCGCTGGTGCTTCACCGCGTCTGCGGCAACCGCATCAAGACCCGCCGCTACCGACGCCGCCACGCCTGACCGCCCACCGCCAAGGCCTCAACCTCGACGAGCCAACATCTGGGGAGCAGAACCTGCCACCCACGTAGAACGCCTGATGGAGCACGTCCGCGGCCGCTATCGCGCTCGGCGGATTGGGGGAAAGGCGCGTGGGGTGCGGCCGTGGAGCACGGTGCGGTGGAGGGTGGTGATGATGTACTCGGCGTCGGGCGGGAGGAGCCGTTCGGCGAGGCGGATCGCGGCCTGCTTGGAGCTGGCGGTGCCGTACCCGCGGGTGCGTGGGACCGGGGCGCGGTCGCGCCGCTGGTGGTCGACCCAGGCCACGACGTAGTAGGTGGTCCCCATCGGGTGGCCTCGTGCAGGTCGCGGCTACGCGGGGGTGGTGGGAGGCGCGGCGTCGTCGCCCGAGGGTCCGCCGTCGCCTGGGTCGCCGTGGGAAGCCGGGTCGTGGTCGAGGCCGAGCATGCGGTGCAGCAGGGCGGTGGGGACCAGGATGCGGCGGCCGAGGCGGATGGTGGGGATGTCGCCGGTGGCGGCGGCGCGGTAGGCGGTGCGGCGGCTGATCCCGAGCAGTTCCCCGGCCTGTTCGACGGTCATGGTGGTGGGCTGGTCGTTGGCGGTCACGGCGGTTCCTCCCGGGTCCCGGCGTCTGGGTAGGGAGTCCCCGGCCGGTGTGGGCGGATGTGACAGCTGGGGTCATGGCGTGCGGGTAGCGCACGAACGCGGTGATCGCCGAGGAGGAAGTTGTGGTGGCACCCGGTGTCATCGGCTGACGCAACCGACTACCGGCGGATATCCACCGATACGGATTCTGACGATTTCCGCCTGTAGCGTGCCGAATTCGCGACTTTCGCTGCTCGACAGCTGCCCGTGCCGGACGCATCCTGACGTCCATGCAGCAGAAGCACAGACTGTCACTGGGTCAGTGCGCGGTCCGGGGCGGCGGTCCGGCAACGGCGCTCGCATCTCTTTCGGCCGCACCTTTCACGACGCCGACGGCGGTGCGGGTGGCGTGGTGTTGAACGTGGGGAAGATGGGGCCGGGCTCGGAGGACTACTACCTGTCGCTGACGGTGGACCGGACCGAGGACTACTACCTGCGCCGCGGGGAAGCGCCCGGCCGCTGGCTCGGGCGGGGCCTGGGCCCCTTGGGTCTCGAGGGGCGGGTGGAGGCCGACGAGCTGCGCGCCGTGCTCGCCGGCGACCACCCCCAAACCGGGGAACGGCTCGCCTCCCATCCGGCACGCAAGGTGCCGGGGTTCGACCTCACTTTCCGGGCGCCGAAGTCCGTCTCGCTGGCCTGGGCGTTCGCCGACCGCGACACCGCCGAGGAGATCCTCGCCGCGCACGAGGCCGCCGTCGAAGCAGCGGTCGCCTACGTGGAGCGCCACGCGGCACGCACCCGCCGCGGCGCGGGCGGTGTCGAGCGTGTGGAGGTGGACGGGCTGATCGCCGCGGCGTTCCCGCACCGGACGTCGCGGGCGGGCGATCCCCTGCTGCGGGCCCGAAACACCTCGACCCTCGGCGTGGCGCCGAGGGTCGATTCCTACGAATTCGTTCGAGTAGAGGCTGAAAACTACAAAGTGCGAGAGGGGGGACTTGAACCCCCACCCCCTTACGGGGACACGGCCCTCAACCGTGCGCGTCTGCCTATTCCGCCACTCTCGCGAAGAACGCCAGGCTGGACCGGCGGACGGGCTAGCGTACCGGCCTCCGGGTGGGCCGGCGACTGTTTTGCCGCTCGCCGATCACTCGCAGGGTGGCCTGCTGTGGCGGCGCCCCGCTGGGACCCACCGCCACGCCGCGACGTCCCAGAAAGCGATCCCCGGCCAGGCCGACGGGCACGCCCCGTGGAGCTGCGCTCGCCACGCGTGGGCCACACCGATCCGGTAGAGGGGACGGAGCCAGGCGGCGTCGTACACGGCCTCCTGCGCGCGGTCCATGGCCTCCGCGCGACGGAGGCTGCCGCGTCGCCGACGTCGAGGACCGCCAACACGTCGGTGCCGGCGCCGGGCGGGGCGAACGCCCGCAGACTCGGCCGGGGAAGGTCACGGCGGCTCCAGCAGCGCCCCGTCGCCCCGCTCGTCGACCCGGACGTGCAACAGGTCCGGTGGAGTCCGGATAAGGGTCACGGCGGCTCCAGCACGCCGCAGTCGCGCTGCAGAGCGCGGGCGGTGAAAGCAGGTGCTTCCTGTCGGCCGGAACCAACAACGCCAACCGCTCCCCCTCAGCAAAGACGCCGGCGCGGTCGGCCACCCCCACGGGCGCCCCACGTCCGGGAGGACCGGTGGCCGTGTCGCCGGACGCTCCCAGCAGCCCCTCGACCAGCTCGAAGAGTCCGCGGCGGCCCCGCGGCGCGACGGCGCTCCGGCGAGCCGTCGAGCGTCGCACCGGCGCGCCACCGAAGCAGCGTCCACGTCCCGCCCACGGGCGCGGCGGCTGACAGACCCGCGACAGGGTGGGCGCGCTCGACCGGGTTCAACGCCAGGTAACCGGCGGCCGCGTCCACGCGGTGATCGCGGAGCAGACCGAACGCGGTGTCGTAGGAGGATCTCCGGTACCTCGACCCGCTCGACACCGGGCGAACCCAGCGGACCATCGGGGTGCGCGACGAACGTGGCCCGCAACCCGCGTTCCACCGCGTCGAGTCGGAACGGCCCCCCCGAGACCGGCACGCCGTGCAGGCTGGGCTGCCGCGGAGGCAGCCAGCCCCGGCCGGAGCTGGCCGTGCGGGTCGACGCGGTAGAGCGGCAGGCCACACAGACCCGCCAGGTCACCCAGGCGTGGCCGGTCGGGCGGTCGCGCTCCTGGCCAGCGCCGCCCGGGGCGGATTGGTCGCTCAACGCGGGCAACCAGACCCCCGGTTCCTCGGGATGTGCGACGCGGACCTCACGCCACGGTGGCGCCGACCCAGCCGGTGAGCGGCGGGTGGACGGTCGGGCTGGGTGGCGACGTCCGCGTTCCCGCTGCAGGCGTCGAGGACGGCGACCGCGACGGCGACGAGCCGGATCACCCGGAGCCCGTCAGCGTCGTCACCCCGTCGGTTGCAGCGTCACCACGGTCATGTCGACCTCGCCGAGGGGATCGAGGCGGAAGCCGCGGACCCGCTCGCCGACCACGCGTTGGTGGCGGTAGAAGTACAGTGGAGCGACCGGCATGTCCTGCAGGACGATCGTCTCGGCCTGCTGGTACAGCTCGGCGCGGGTGGCCGCGTCCAGTTCTCGGCGAGCGCGGTCCAACAGTTCGTTCACCTGGGGGTGCTTGTAGCGGGTGAGGTTGTCGGAACCGATCCGTCCCTGGTGGAACAGCGAGTACAGGAACGTCTCTGCGGAGGCGTACTCGGCCACCCAGCCCGACAGGAAGAAGGCGGCCTGGCCGGCGCGGATCGCGTCCAGCCACTCCCCGTGCGCCAGTGTCCGCACGGTCAGTGACCCCTCGCCGAGAGTTGCGTTGACGTCGCGCGCCACGCGGGCGGCGACGTCCTCGTGGTCGGCTGCCTGCCAGATCACGAGCTCGACCGGACGGTCGGGGCCGACCTTGCCGTCCAAGAGCTGCTTGGCGCGGCCAGGATCGAAGTCACAGGCAGCGCAGGCGGCCGGTTCGTACCCCGGGATGCCCGGTGGGACCACCGACGTGGCGACAGCCCGTCCTTCGCCGACCACCTCCTCGACGATCGCACGTCGGTCGATCAGCAGCGACAGACCCTGACGCACAGCCGGGTCGTCGAACGGCGGCTTCTCGGTATCGAAGCCGTAGAAGGCGGTGATCAGCTTGATGCCGTCGACAACGCCCGGCCCGGTGTAGCCGTCGTCGGAGCGGCCGAACTGTTCCACGGCTCGCATCATCCGGCCGCCAGGGATGGGCGCCACATCCAGGGTGCCGTTGCGGAAGTCGTCGTACCCCTCAGCTGGCGCGCCGTCACCTTGGTAGATGCGGTAGACCAGCTGGTCGATGATCGGGCCGTCGTCAGGGTGGTCCTCGTAGGCGGCGAGCCGGAGACCGCGTGACCGCCCCGGCTGCCATGGTTCGGCGAGCCGGAAGGGGCCGTTACCGACCGGTTGCCGGCCGAACGCGTCCGCGTCGTCCACAGCGGCTGGTGGGACCGGGGCCAACGTCGGGTGGGCGACCAGGGCGGGGAACTCCGCGAACGGGGTCGTGAGCTCGACCCGAAGCGTGTGGTCGTCCACGGCCATCACGCCGGACAGCTCACCCCCGGCCTGCGCGTCCTCGAACCCCTTCACCGTCTCGAGGAGGTAGAACGTCGGTGACGGCTCCGACGAGGTGCGGTCGACGATGCGCTGCCATCCCCGCACGAAGCTCTCCGCGGTCACCGGCGTGCCGTCGTGGAACGTGGCGTCGGGCCGGAGGTGGAAGGTGAACACCGTGGCCGGTTCCGGCGCCTGCGGGTCGGCAGGATCGGGTGGGCCGTTCACCTCCCACGACGCCGCGGCGGCCGGCAGGAGCGTGAGATCGGGACCGCTGACGGTAAGAGAGTCAAACAGCTGGTTCACGACGGCCAGGTCGTCGGCGTCCACCGCCACGCCCGGGTCGATCGACTCGGGTTGCCGCAGGTAGCTGTAGAACACCCCCCCGCCGCCGTCCTGAGCGTCCGCCGCGGCGGTCGCGGTCGGGGTCAGCGCGTTCCGGGGCTCGCCGCCCTGCTCCGTGCAGGCCCCGACCGTGGCGGCCAGGATCACGAGCACGGTTAGGCGAGCAGCGGCGGGGATGTGACCCGGCCGCGGGATCGGCGAACCGGTCGGGCGGCGGCCGAGGAAGGTGATCACCGTGGCTGCTGTGCTCCCGCGTGACCTAATTGAGCTGCAGGCCGAGCAAGACGGTGGTCACGGCGAACCCGACCGCGGAGAAGACCGTCAACCGGTCGAGGTTGCGTTCGACGATCGCCGAGCCCTGCAGGCCCGAGGCTCCACCACCGAACATGTCCGACAGGCCCCCACCGGTCCCGCGGTGGAGCAGGATGAACATCACCATCAGCAGCGAGAAGACCACGTGGACCACGACAAGGGCGGCGGTGAACACGGTGCGACGCTCCTGATGGGGCTTCCAAGAGTTCCGCGGGGGGCGACGCCTCCTCGCGCGGCGGGAGACTACCACCTCAACCAACCGTCTCGAGCCGGCGGAGCCAGTACACAGCCACGCCACCGTCGGAGGTGACCACCGGTCTGGCCCGCCAGTTGTCGAGGACACGGGCGTCCACGGCGCCGGGTCGCGTGCCGTCCGGGGGGGTGGCGATGGGTGTGGGCTCGGCGGGGCGGAAACCGCGTAGCACCGCAGGATGGAACTCCTGCCCGTCCGCAAAGGATGCGCGGGACGCGACCGGCGGCGGGGGCGGATCCGGCTGGTTGCGACGGAAGACAGCCAGGGCGGTCGCCTCGGTGGCGACCTCGCTGGCGGGCTGGCTCCGCCACGCCCACAGCACCGCCAGAGCATCCCCGGCCGCCGACTGTCCCGCCACCGCTGCGGGAAGCCACCCGGCCATGAGGGTCGCCACCGCCAGCACCGCCGCCACCGCGCTGCCCTCGAGCACGGCGCGGAGCGGCGTGGCAGGCCGAGCGTCGGCCAGGAGACGCTCGACACGTGTGACGACCGCCGCCGGCGCAGCGAACGCGGCGCACGCCACCACCGGCTGCTGGCTGTCGATCACCTTCAGCAACCCGCTTGCGAGGGCACCCGGTCGGGCGGTCGCCGCCACGGCGAGGTGGTCGGCGGCGAGCTCGCGCTCGTCCCGGAGCCGTCGGGCCACCCACTTCCCACCGGGCACGAAGAAGAAGACGTCACGCGTCAGCCCGACCAGGAGGCCGATGAGGTTGTCGCGATGACGGATGTGGGACAACTCATGGGCCAGCAGGCCCTCCAGTTCCTCGTCGTCGAGGCTGCGCAGCAGCCCGGCGTCGACCACGACGGTTGGGTGGCGGATGCCGACCACCACGGCGCTCCCGGGGCAGCCGTCCACGATCGAGACTGCAGGGACCGGCAACCGCAACTTCGCGGCCACACAGGCCAGGATGCGGACCACCCTCACGTCACGGCGCGTCCCGCCCGAACCGGCCAGCTGGTGCATGCGGCGCATGGCCACGATCCGGCGGATCACCCGCAGCGCCACCACCGCCAACCAAACGGCGGCCAGCGGCCACCCGACCGGCGCCACGCGCAGGTACCCGTCGCTGACCCGCAGCGGGAGCGCCCCGTCCGCGTCCGTTGCGGTCATCACGGTGGGAAGCAGCAGATCACCCCAGGAGGTGAGCACCGCGACCAGCAACGCGGCGGCCGGGATCAGGACGGCAGCGGAACGCACCCGCGGCACCCGCAGGCCGCTGCGCAGCAGCAGCGCGATCGCCGCGACGGCGACGAGCGACGCCACGGTCGCGCGGACGGCGACCGACTCGGTCGGCAGGCTGATCAGAACGGCGACGTCAGACACGTCGCCCTCAGCGTTCCTCGATCCGGCGGCGCGCGACCGCATCGCGCATCCGGGTCAGCGTCGCCTCATCCACCTCCCCGACCACCTCGGCGAGGTACGACGTCGCTGGCTCCGGATAACGGTCCACCAGCCATCCCAGCACGCTGGCGACGGTCGCCCGGGCGTAGTCCTCATGACTGACCGCCGGGCGGTAGCGGTGAGCAAGCCCTTCGGTATCGCGGCGCAGCATCCCCTTGCTGGCCAGGCGGCTCATCGTCGTCATCACGGTGGTGTACGCGATCTTCCGCCGCGCCGACAGGTGGTCGTGCACGTCCCGGACCGTCGCGTCGTCCAGCTCCCAGACGACGTCCATGACGTCCTGTTCGAGCGGCCCGAGCAACTGCTCCAGGGGCTCACTGCGCCGACCCATGGGCCACCACCTCACCGTCCGCACCCGACAGCGTCCGCTGCCGGCGCGATGCACGTCGCGTGTCAGGTCACTATACCGACAGTCACCCCTTCAACGGCGGTGGCGGACGATCGCGGCGAAGTCGTCCGAGGACAGGCTCGCCGACCCCACCAGCGCCCCGTCCATGTCCGGACTGGCCATCAGGTCGCGGACGTTCCCCGGCTTGACGCTCCCGCCGTACTGGATGCGCAGGTCGTCTGCCACATCGGAGCCGTACATGTCCGCCATCGTCTCGCGGACCGCCAGGCACATGTCCTGCGCGTCCTCGGGTGAGGCGGTCCGGCCGGTGCCGATCGCCCACACCGGCTCGTACGCCACGACCAGCGCCTCGGGATCATCGATCTCGACGCCGTCGAGGCTGCCCTGCAGCTGGCTCACGACCACCTCACGCTCGCGCCCGGCGTCGCGCTGCTCCTCGGTCTCGCCGACGCACACGATCGGGCGCATGCCGTGGCGCTGCACCGCCTTGGCCTTGCGGTTCACATCCTCGTCGGTCTCGCCGAAGACGTGGCGCCGCTCCGAGTGACCGACGACGACGTAGCGCACGTCGAGCCGGGCGAGCATCGGGGGCGACACCTCGCCGGTGTAGGCGCCCTCCTCCTCCCAGAAGCAGTTCTGGGCGCCAAGCTGGATCGGGAGGTGGTCGGCGTCGATCAGGGTCTGGATCGAGCGCAGCGCCGTGAACGGGGGGCACACGACCACGTCCTGATCCTGGTAGTCCTTCTCGTCGAGGTGGTAGGCGAGCTTCTGCACCAGCTGGATCGCTTCGAGTTGGTCTTTGTACATCTTCCAGTTACCGGCCATGATCGGGCGTCGGGCCATACGCTCGCCTTCCCTGCGTTCCCCGCGCAGCGCAACATCGCTGCGCACAGTTCCGAGGCTAGTTGCCGATCGTGTCGTGCTCCGGTCCCGTCCGTCGGTGTTCACCCGACGAGTCACTGATCTCGGCGAAGTGGCACCGGCTGGGATGCCCGTGACCGAACCGGTCGATCAGGTCCGGTTCGTCCTCGGCGCAGATGGCCTCTGCCTTCCAGCACCGGGTCCGAAACGAGCAGCCCGACGGCAGGTCCGATGGGCTGGGCAGGTCACCATCCAACAGGATGCGCTCCCGGCGGTCGCGGTCGGCCGGATCCGGGATCGGAACCGCCGACAGCAGTGCCTGCGTGTACGGGTGGGTGGGGCGCTCGTAGATGTCACGCTCGTCCCCGAACTCGACGATCCTGCCCAGGTACATCACCGCGACCCGGTCGCAGATGTGGCGCACCACGGACAGGTCGTGGGCGATGAAGATGTAGGCCAGACCGAACTCGTCCTGCAGATCGTCCAGCAGGTTGATCACCTGGGCCTGCACGGACACGTCGAGGGCAGAGACGGGCTCGTCGCAGATGATTATGTCGGGGTTGAGGGCCAGCGCACGCGCGACGCCGATGCGCTGGCGTTGCCCGCCGGAGAACTGGTGCGGGTAGCGGTTGACGTCGCCGGGGTTGAGGCCCACACGTTCCAGCAGGTCCCTGGCACGGGCGGCCTGCTGGCTCTTGGCGACGACGCCGCGGTGGATCTGCCAGGGCTCCGTCACGATGTTCCCGACCGTCATGCGGGGGTTCAGCGACGCGTACGGGTCCTGGAAGATGATCTGGACGCGGCGCCGCAGTGCCCGCAGCTCGCGCTTGTCCATCGCGAAGATGTCGCGGCCCCGGTAGTAGGCGTGCCCGTCGGTCGGCTCCTCCAGCCGCAGCAGCGTCCGCGCAACCGTCGTCTTCCCGCAGCCGGACTCCCCGACCAGCCCCAACGTCTCGCCCGGGCGTAGGTCGAAGCTGACCCCGTTGACCGCCTTGACGTCGCCGACGCGGCGCTTGAACAGGACACCGCGCTCGACCGGGAACCACTTCACCAGGTGCTCGACCGCGAGCAGAGCCTGGTCGGAACGCCGCTCGCGGACCCCGGCAGACCCCCCGTGATCAACCGTCACCGTTGAGGATCTCCTCGTAGAAGTGACAGGCGCTCGCCCGGTCGCTGTCGACGTCGAACAGGGGTGGCCGGCGCTCCACGCACACGCCTTGCACGTACGGGCAGCGTGGGTGGAACTCGCACCCCGGCGGGATCCTGGCGAGGTTGGGAGGCTGACCCGGGATCGGGTCCAGCCGGCGGCCCTTGTGATCCGCACGCGGGATCGAGCGCATCAACCCGAGCGTGTAGGGGTGCGCCGGCCGTGCGTACACGTCGTGGATGGGACCGCGTTCCATGGCCCGCCCCGTGTACATGACCACGACCTCGTCGGCGACCTCGGCGACCACTCCGAGGTCGTGGGTGATCAGGATCATGCCCATGCCGGTCTGGTGCTGCAGATCGGCTAGGAGCTGCATGATCTGGGCCTGCACTGTCACGTCGAGGGCCGTGGTCGGCTCGTCGGCGATGAGGATGTCCGGGTCGAGTGCCAGCGCCATCGCGATCATCACCCGCTGGCGCATGCCACCGGACAACTGGTGCGGGTAGTCGTCGAGCCGGCGGCGGGCGTTGGGAATGCGTACCCGGTCCATCAGCTCCGCGGCGCGGGCGCGGGCGTCCTGGCGGCGCATGCCCCGGTGGACGCGGAACATCTCCGCGATCTGGAACCCGACCGTGAAGACGGGGTTGAGCGCCGCGAGGGCGTCCTGGAAGATCATCGCGACGCGCTGCCCGCGGACGCGGCGCATCTGCCGTTCCGGCAGGCGCAGCAGGTCCACGCCACGGTAGACGATCTGACCCCCGGTCACGTACCCGGGCGGCGAGTCGATGATGCCCATCACCGCGTGGGCGGAGACGGTCTTCCCGGATCCCGACTCACCCAGGATCGCCAGCGTCTGACGCGGATCGAGGCTGTAGCTCAAGCCGTTGACCGCCTCGATGACGCCGTGGCGCGTGCGGAACTCGACGCAGAGGTCGCGCACTTCCAGCAGATGCTGGGCCGCACCCGGCCCGCTGTGGCCGAACGCCAGACCGTCGGTGGTCGTGGCCATCAGCGTAGCCTCGGGTCGAGGGCATCGCGGATCGCATCGCCCATCAGCACGAAGCTGAACACGGTGATGCTGAGTAGCAGTCCCGGGAACAGCACCAGATGCGGCGCGGCCAAGACACGGTACTGCGCCGAGTGGATCATCAGCCCCCACGAGATCGCGGGCAGCTTCAGCCCGACCCCGAGGAAGGACAGGGTCGCCTCGGCAGCGATGATCAAGCCGACGCTGAGGGTGGCGTAGACCACCACCGGCGCGACCGCGTTGGGGAGGATGTGCCACACGATGATCCGGAGATCGCTGGCTCCCAGGGCGCGTGCCGCATCGACGTAGTCCGCCTCCTTCTTCTCCACCACCGACGAGCGCATCAGCCGCAGCATGGTCGGCCAACCGAGGATCGTCAGCACGAACGCCACCACACCGAGCCCGCGGGCGCCGGTCACCCGGTCGATCGCCCCGAACAGACGCGCGAGTGTCTCGGCGACCACGTGTCCGTCGGGGCTGCGCAGCGCGGTGATGGCCACGAGGCCGCCCAGGATGACGGGGACGGCCAGCCAGACGTCGGTGATGCGCGCGACGATCGCGTCCAGCACGCCGCCGTAGTACCCGGCCAGCGACCCGAACACCACCGCGATCGCCGCGGCCACCCCCACCACCGAGACCCCGATCACCATCGAGACCCTTGCCCCGTACACCGTCCGGGTGTAGTAGTCGCAGCCTTGCAGATCGAAGCCGAACCAGTGCTGGGCGCTGGGCCGCTGCAGCGAGTCCACGAGGCTGCACGAGCGCGGATCGGGGTTGCCCGGGTAGAAGGTCGTGAACAGCTGCGGGAACGCCGCCATCACCGTCAAGACCGCGATCAGCCCGGCGGCGACCACGAAAAGCCGGTCGCGCCGGAGCTCCGCCCAGGCGTCGCCCCACAGGCTCGCGCCCCCGGCCGCGCCGCGGGCCCGGTCAGTGGCTGTCCGCGCCGCCGCGGCCTCCACCCCCTCGGAGAAGGCGTCACCGACCAGGACCTGCCCTCCGGCCGGGATCCCGGCGTCGCGCCGCTGCGCCGGTCGGCGCGCGTGCGCGGGGCTGCGGACGGGGCCGTCAGCCATGGACGGGGCCGTCAGCCATACCGGATCCGCGGGTCGAGGATGGCGTAGACCACGTCCACCACCAGGTTGGCGACCATGAACACCACGACGAGGAAGGTCACGATCCCCACCACCACGAACCCTTCCTGGCGCAACACGGCCTCGAACACCGCCCGCCCGAGCCCGGGGATGTTGAAGACCGTCTCGGTGACGACGGCGCCACCGAGGAGGAACCCGAGGTCGACGCCGAGGAAGGTGACGACCGGGATCAGGGCGTTGCGCAGCGTGTGCAGGCCCACGACCCGCTGGCGCGTCAGGCCCTTGGCGATCGCCGTGCGCACGTAGTTGGCGCGGACGTTGTCGGCCAGGCTGGTGCGCAGCAGTCGGGCGATGAACGCCAGCGAAACCGAGCCGAGCACCATCGAGGGGAGCACGTAACTGATCCATCCCTGGCGGAGCCCCGCCACGGGGAAGATCCCGAACTTCACGCCGAGGAGCAGCTGTGTCAGGAAGCCGAGCACGAACATGGGGATGGAGATCACCGCCGTGGTCGCGACCAGCACGAGGTTGTCGAGGAAGCCGCTGCGGCGCAGCCCCGCCAGCACCCCCGCCACCATCCCCAGGATCGTCTCGAAGCCCAACGCCCCCAGGGCCAGACGAGCGGTGACCGGCAGCCGCTCACGGAAATGAGCGGACACCGGCCGTCCGCGGAAATCCTGTCCGAAGTCGCCCTGGAGGATGCCGCTGAATCCGCGTTCGTCGTCCTGCCGCATCACCCCGATGTACTTCGCGTACTGACGCATCAAGGGATCGTCGAGGTTGTACCGGTCGGTGAGCTGCTGGCGGGCGGTCGGCGGCATCGGTCGCTCACCGGACAGTCCCCGGATCGGATCGCCGGGCATCACGAACACGAACGCGAAGAGCAGGAAGGTCGCCCCGAAGAACACCGGGATGAACTGAAGAACCCGGCGGACGAGGTAGCGACCCACGCATCCTCCTGCAGCGGGATCCGGCGCGCCGGTCCCCGCATGCCCCACGGGGCTGCGGGGCGGGGACCATACCAGCGGCGGGCTGCGACCGACACCACCGTGGGGGGCAGCTCACACGCTCACCGCGAGGTGCTGACATCCGTGTAGTTGATGTTCCCGAACGCGTTGACGTAGAGGTCTTGGACTCCCTCCGCCCACGCGAAGAAGTTGGTGTTGAAGAACACGGGGGCCAGGGGCGTGTCCTCGCAGGCGATGCGCTGCGCTTCCTGGTAGACGGGGATCGCCTCGTCGAGGTCGGTGACGGCCAGGGCCTCATCCAGTTTGCGCTCGAACTCCTCGCTGTCGTAGAAGGTCGAGTTCGCACCGACCGGTGGGACGAAGTCGAGGTCGAGGACCAGCTGCAGGTAGTTCTGCGGGTGCGGATAGTCCATCTGCCATCCCAACCGGAACGGCCCGGTGACCTCCCGGTTGTCGAGCTTCCCCAGGTACTCGGACCACACGGCCAGCTGCTCGAAGTCGATCTCCTGGATCCCGAGCGTGTCGCGCCACATGTTCGTGACCGCCTCGACCCAGGGCTCGTGCCCCGCGCCGGCGTTCACCCACACAACCAGCGGCGAGGGGATGGCGTCCACGCCTCCGGCAGCCTCGAAGCGCCGCTTGGCCTCTTCGGGGTCGTGCGCCCAGTTCTCGCAGACATGCTCCTGGTAGCCGGGGATCACTGGCGTCACCAGCGCGTTCGCCGCTTGACGCGACCCGTCGAAGATCCTCTCGGTGATCGCCTCACGGTCGATCGCCATGGACAGGGCGGCGCGCAGGTCGGCGTTCTGCAGGAAATCGACGTAGGAGGGGAAGCCGATGTAGTTGACCCCGGATCCGGGAGACTCCCCGACGCGGTCGGGGATCTGCTGCTCCACCTCGCGAACCCGCTCGGGGGGGAGCTCGTCGACGACGTCCAGGTTGCCCGCCAGTAGGTCGTTCACCGCGGTGTTGATGTCGTCGTAGATGCGGAACTCGATCCCGTCCAGCAGGGGCTGGTCGTCGCCGGCGTAGTCGGCGAACCGTTCCACGCGGATGGACCGGTTGTGCTGCCACGGTTCGGCCATCCGGAACGGGCCGTTGCCGACCGGCTTCTCACGGAACGCTTGCGGGTCGGCGTAGAACGACGTGGGCAGCGGGGCGTAGGCCACGTACCCCAAACGTGTCGGGAAGAACGTCTCGGGCTGAGTCAGCGACACCCGGAAGGTCAGGTCGTCCACGACCTCCAGTCCAGCCAACTCCTGGGCCGTCGGCGGCTGGTTCTCACAGTCGGGGACCTGCTCCGCTTCGCCGTCCTCGGACGTCGTGCGCACCGTGCCGCACTGGACGGCGTCGAACCCTTCGATTCTGGCGAAGAAGCCCGAGTTCTGCATGGCGTTGGGACCGTAGGCGCCGTAGTTCCACGCCCGGACGAACGACTCGGCAGTCACATCGGTCCCGTCGTGGAACGTCCATCCGTCCCGGATCCGGATGGTGTAGGTCCGCCCCCCGTCTTCGGTGTCGATGGACTCCGCCACCTGGTTGATCGGTTCCGACGTGCGGTTGTGGTACTCCACCAGCGTGGCGTAGAGCGCGTCCAGGACCGCGATTCCTTCTGACTCGTTGCTGTTCAGCGTGCGGAGGTCTTCCGGTTCCTTGATGAAGGTCGAGATGCTCCCCCCTGCCGCCCCGGGTGTCCCGCCTGGCGCTGGCTCGTTCCCCTGGCGGTCGCAGGCCGAGGCGGCCATCGTCAACGCGGCCGCCGCCGCGACCATCCGGGCCAGGTTGGGCCGGGATCGTCTCACGAGTTCCTCCTGAGCAACGTGTCGTGGAGCGCGCCCGTCGGCGCCGTGCCCCCGACCCGTGAACCGCCCGCACTCCTCGAGTGACCAGCGCCTGCGACACCGGTCGGACCGTAACACGGAGAGGATGTGGGTTCGCTTCCAGACGCAGCGTGATCGGCTGCGCGCGGGGAGTGCCCGCGCCGGGGTGGGATCAGCCGCGGGAGGCCGCGTCGCGGAGTGCCGCGACCCCGGGGAGCTCAGCGCCTTCCACGAGCTGCAGCGCCGCGCCGCCGCCGGTGGAGACGTGGTCGACGCGTTCGTCCAGGCCGAGCTCGCGCACCGCTGCGGCGCTGTCGCCGCCACCGACCACGGTGTACCCGTCGGCGTCGGCCATCGCCTCGGCGACCGTCCGCGTCCCCGCGGCGAAGCGTTCCCACTCGAACACGCCCATCGGCCCGTTCCAGAACGCCGCGCCGGCGCCGGCGATCGCCTCGGCGTAGCTTTCGGCGGTGCGTGGGCCGATGTCCAAGCCGAGCTGGTCGGCCGGGATGTCCTTGGCGTCGACCGTGGTTGCTTCTGCGTCCTCGGCGAACTCGGGGGCCACCACCACGTCGACGGGCAGGTGCACATCCACGCCGCGGTCCCGCGCCTCGCCGACCAGCTCCCGCACGGTGTCGACCTGGTCGTCCTCGACCCGTGACGCCCCGGTGTCCGTGCCCTCCGCGCGCAGGAACGTGAAGCACATCGCCCCGCCGACCGCGAGTGCATCCACCCGTTCCAGGAGGTTGCGCAGCACGCCGAGTTTGTCTGAGACCTTGGCGCCGCCGAGAACGGCCACGTACGGCCGGGGCGGATCCTCGAGTAGCCGGCCGAGCATCTCCAGCTCCCGGATCAGCAACCGCCCCGCGTAGGCGGGCAGAACGTCGGCGACGCCGACCACGGAGGCGTGCGCGCGGTGCGCCGCACCGAACGCGTCGCTGACGTAGACGTCGCCGAACCACGACAGCGCGGTGACGAACCGCTCTTCGTTGCCCCTCTCACCGGGGTCGAAGCGCAGGTTCTCGAGGAGCGCGATCTCGCCCGGGGCCAGCGCCCCGGTCGTGTCGCGGGCGCGGTCCCCGACGACGTCCCCCGAGAAGTGGACCTCCTGCCCGATCACCTCACCGAGCCGCTCTGCGACAGGCCGGAGCGAGAGAGCATCGTCGGGTTCGCCTCCGGGGCGGCCCAGGTGCGAGCACAGCGTCACCTTCGCTCCGGCGTCGAGGAGATCGCGGAGCGTGGGGACCGCCGCGTGGATGCGCAGGTCATCGGCGATCGTGCCGTCTTCGAGCGGCACGTTCAGGTCGGCGCGGACCAGTACCCGCCGCCCGGAGGCGTCCAGGTCGTCGAGCGTGGCGATGCCGTCAAGAACGCCCACCTACAGCTTCTCGCCGACGAACTCGACCAGCTCGACCATGCGGTTGCTGAACCCCCACTCGTTGTCGTACCAGCCGAACACCTTGATCAGGTTCCCGTTGGTCAAGGTGCTGCGACCATCGACGATGACCGAGTGCGGGTTGCCGACGATGTCGGCCGACACGACCGGCTCCTCGGTGTAGTCCACGATCCCGTTGAGGTCGTCGGCGGCGGCCTTCTGGTACGCCTCGTTGACCTCGTCGACCGTGACCTCACGCCCGGCGACCACCACCAGGTCAGTGATCGAGCCCACCGGGACCGGCACCCGCAGCGCCATGCCGTCCATGCGGCCCTTGAGGTCGGGTAGGGCCAGCCCCGACGCCTTCGCCGCCCCGGTGGTGGTCGGGATGATCGACAGCGCCGCGGCGCGCATCCGGCGCGGATCCTTGTGCGGCATGTCCTGCAGGGACTGGTCGTTGGTGTAGGCGTGCACGGTCGTCATGAACCCGCGCTCGATCTCGAAGTTCTCGTGGAGCACCTTGGCGAGCGGGACCACACAGTTGGTGGTGCAGGATGCGTTCGAGATGACGTGGTGGTTGTCGGGGTCGTAGCTGTCCTGGTTGGCGCCGAGGACGATCGTGATGTCCTCGTTCTTCGCCGGCGCAGAGATCACCACCTTCTTGGCGCCGCGGTCGAGGTGCTGCGACGCCTTCTCCCGGTTCGTGAACAGCCCGGTCGACTCGACCACGACGTCGGCCCCCAGGTCGTCCCACGGGATGTTCGCAGGATCGCGTTCGGACAGGACCTGCATCTCGTCGCCGTCGACGCGGAGCCCGTCCCGGCTGACCTCGACCTCGCCGGGGAACCGCCCGAACACGCTGTCCTGACGCAGCAGCAACGCCAGGGACTCGGGATCGGTGAGGTCGTTGAGCCCCACGAAGTCGAGATCGGATCCGCGTTCCTTCGCAGCCCGGAAGAACATCCGACCGATGCGGCCGAACCCGTTGATACCGACCCGGATCGCCATGACAAGCCTCCCCTGGAGTTGTCGAGTTGTCGTTCACACGTCGGTATCGAGGCTAGTCAGCCGCGTCGGGGCGGACCATGCCCGCCCGTCCGGCCCATGGACGTCCGCCGCTCAGCGTCCGACCGGCAGGGGCCACGGTCGCAGCGATGCGCGCGCGGAGCCGCATCAGGCTGCATGACGCGAACGGGCGGCCGTCGTCATCCCAACGCGGCCCGTCCGGGACGGAGCACGCGGCCCAGCGCGACGGCGAGCTTGACCGGCTCGTGCCCGCCACGGGGATCGAGGACGTCGGCGACCACGACCTGGGACGCCAAGCGCGCCAGCGCGGCCTCGTCGACCGTCAGCGCACGTCCGTCCGTCACGGGTCGGCCGCGGTGCGCGACGATCGCCGAGAGCCGGATCCCCGCGGCGTGGTCGATCAGCGCGTCGACGTGAGCCGGCAGGTCGAGGCCCTCGGTCTCGCCGGGCTGCTCGCGCAGGTTGGCCACCAGGACCACGGGGCAGGTCGCTGCCCCGACCGCTTCGGCGATCCCGGGGACGAGGAGATTCGGGATGATGCTGGTGAACAGCGACCCGGGGCCGAGCACCACCAGGTCGGCGCGGCGGATCGCCTCGACGGCGGCGGGGGTCGCCGGCGGCTCGGCCGGTTCCAGCCACACCTGCCGGATGCGCTGTGACCTGGCGACCGCGACCTGCCCGGCGACCTCCTCGTCGCCTGCGCGCGCCGACAGCTGCACCGGGTGGGTGGTGCACGGCAGGACGCGGCCGCGGGCGTCCAGGACCGCTGCGACGTAGTCGAGGGCGGCGACGATGTCGCCGCTGTTGAGATCGGTGGTGGCGACGATCACGAGGTTGCCGAGGCTGTGCTGTTCCAGCTCCCCCGAACCGAAGCGGTACTGCATCAGCCGGACGAGGTCACGGCGGGGGCTCAGCGCGGTCAGAGCCATCCGCAGGTCGCCCGGAGGGATGACCCCGAGCAGCTCCCGGAGGCGGCCGGATGACCCGCCGTCGTCTGCGGTGGTCACCACCGCCGTGACGTGATCGACCACGTGGGTCAGCGCCTGCAGGCAGCGGCTCAGACCGTGGCCCCCGCCGATGGCCACTGCCCGGCTCCCGTCCCCGGGGCCGCGTCCCACCGCCCCGGCGCCGTACCCGCCCCCGTCGCGTCCCGCGAGTTCCGTCACTCGTGCTCCACGTCGCGGTGGTCGACGTGCACGGGCAGCTCCGTGGTGTCACCCAGGTACCTGGCGACCTCGTCGACGATCGCAACCGACCGGTGCCGCCCGCCGGTGCACCCGATCGCGATGGTCAGGTACCGCTTCCCCTCGGCGACGTAGCCGGGGACGACCGTGTCGAGCAGGTCCCGGAACCGGTCCAGGAACGGCGCCGTGTGAGGCTGGTCGAGGACGTACCGCCTGACCGGCTCGTCCCGCCCCGTGTAGGGACGTAGGTCCTCTTCCCAGTGCGGGTTGGGCAGGAACCGCACGTCCATGACGAGGTCGGCGTCGCGTGGCAGCCCGTGCTTGTACCCGAACGAGACCAGGTTCACGCGCATGGTCGCCTCTCCGGGAGAGCCGAAGGACTCGACCAGGCGGTCGCGGAGCTCGTGCACGTTGAGGTCGCTGGTGTCGACCACGAGGTCGGCCTCACCACGGAGATCCTCGAGCACCGCACGTTCGCGTTGGATCCCCTCCACGACCCCCTCCGCCCCGCCGGACTCGCCCAGGGGGTGCCGGCGACGCGACGCCTCGAACCGCCGCACCAGGGTGTCGTCGTCCGCCTCGAGGAACAGCACGCGCACGTCGCGGTGGGCGTCGCGCAGAGCCCGGATCTCCTCCTGGAGCTCACCGAAGAACTCCCGGCCGCGGACGTCAGCGACAACGGCCAGCCGGTCCACGCTGCTCCGGGGCGTGGCGGCGAGGCCCACCACCTGCCCGATCAGCGTGGGAGGCAGGTTGTCGATCACGTAGAAGCCGAGATCCTCCAGGACCTTCGCCGCCTCGGTTCGTCCCGCGCCCGACATCCCGGTGATGACCACGAGCTCGGCAGCACCGTCCACGTTCACGGCTGCGCCTCCGGCTCGCGATCAGACGGCAGGCCGCGCCGCAACGTCGCGGTGAAGAACATCACCAGCAGGACCCGCAGGTAGTGGTAGACGAGCTTGAGGTTGCGGGTCGAAGGACGGCCGGCGACCCGGTCGCGCATCGGGGTGGGAACCTCGTCGACGCGCAGACCAGCGTAGATGGCGAGCAGGATGGCCTCGACCGAATCCATGTACTCGGCAGGGTACGCGTGCGAGAACAGCTGGAGCGCGCGGGGGCCGAAGGCGCGGAACCCCGACGACGCATCCGTGAAGCGGCGTCCGACCGCGAGCTGGATGAAGATCCGCAGCAGCTCCATGGCGCCGCCACGGAAGAAGCCGACGTCGTAGTCGCGTTCGGTCGCCCGGAAGCGGCTGCCGATCACCATGTCAGCGCCGTCGTCGAGCGCCTCGTACAGCCGCTCGATCGCCTCCGCGTCGTGCTGGCCGTCCGCGTCGAACTGGACGACCCGTGGGTAGCCGTGCCGGACGGCGTACCGGAAGCCGGTACGCAGCGCCCCTCCGATGCCGAGGTTGAACGGGAGCGTCGCGACCAGCACCCCGGCGTCACGGGCCACCGCACTGGTGGCGTCCGTGGAGCCGTCGTCGACGACCAGCACGTCCTCGTCGGGGACGGTCCGCCGCAGCTCGGCCAGGACGCCGGGCAGGGCGGCCTCCTCGTTGTACGCCGGGATCACGACGAGGGTGGAGGGCCGCTGCTTCACTGCCGCCACCTTACGTCGCCTGTCACAGCAGTCGCCGGACCAACTCCCAGTAGGCGGCGAGGATCCGGCCGAACACCACCCCGGCGCGGGACAGGTCCACGTTGCGGGGGGCGAACCCGCCCTCGAGGAGCCACGCCAGGTCGCGATCCCGGACACGTCGCTCGTCGCCGAGCTGTGCCCGACGCTGGCGGACGTGGTCCGCGTGGCGCAGCATCCATCCCCAGCCGCGGATCTTCGCCGACCACCATCCCTGCCCCAAGCCGACCGCCAGCATCGCCGCTTCCACGGCCAGCAGCGCGGGGAGGATCAGAGCGAGCGTCCGGGTCTCGAAGACGGTCAGCACGAACAGCAGCCGGTTGCGCTCGAGCAGCTCGTACTTGCGCGGGTTCCGGGCGAAGTCGTAGTGGTGGATCACCACCGCGTCGGGGACGTGGACCACACGACGCCCGCGCCGCCAGCACCGCCAGCTGAGCTCGACGTCCTCGTGGTACGCGAAGTAGGCCGGGTCGAACCCGCCGAGCTCCTCCCAGAGGCGACGCCGGATCGCGAACCCCGCCCCGCTGGCCCCCGCGACATCACGTTCGTCCCGATGGGCATCGGCCGGCTCGTCGAAGGCCCCTGCCCAGCTCAACCCGACGTAGCTGATCGGGTTGCCAGCCGAGTTGAGCCGGTCGGGGCGGTCGGCCAGCCGGATGCTCCCCGACGCGATCCCCACCCCAGGACGGCACGCGACCGCCGCGAGGCGCGCGAGCGCGTCCGGTGCGACCACGGCGTCGGAGTTGACGAACGCCAGCACCCGGCCCCGAGCTGGGGCCGCCCCGGCGTTGCAGCCCCCGGCGAAACCCAGGTTCGTCCCCGGCCGGAGCAACGTCACGCCTGATCTCAGCGCCGCCGCCTCGACCGCTTCACGGCTGGTACAGCCGTTGTCGACCACCACCACGTCGACGGTCACACCGCGCGACGCCAGCAGCGCCTCGACACACGGTTCGAGCCACGGCTCGTCGCGGTAGGCCAGGACGATCGCGGTGACGGGGATCACGGCTCGGCCGCGAATTGGCCGGCGGACGGCTGTGGGGCGGGGCGGTGGGATGCCGCCCGGACCGTGACGACCGTCAGCCACCCCATCGCTGCGAGCGCCAGCCCGGTACCGGCCACGAACCCGACCTCCAGCCGCAGCAGGAGCAGCTCGGAGACGACCGCCGTCACGACCGTGAAGCCCACCACGCCTGCCAGCCAGGCAGCGGCGACGCGGGCGTGCGCGTCGAGGGCGATCAGCGCCTGCGCGAGGGCGAGCGCGAGCATGTACATGGCGGCGCCCAAGGCGAGCATGCCGAGGTCGGCCCGCGCCAGGTCGTAGGCGGGGCCGAACAGCAGCCGCAGCGCCCAGGGACCCACCGTGAAGGCGCCGGCCGCGGCCAGCGACCCGATCCCCGCCACGGCAGCGAGCAGACGCCACAAGCCGCTGCGGAACTCGTCGTGGAGCCCGGCACCCGCCAGGTTGGCGAGCTTCGGGAGGAGCGCGACCTGGATCGCAGCGAACAGGAACAGCGGGACCCGGGCGAGGATCACGCCAGAGATGAACCGTCCCGCCACGGCCTCCTCGCCCGGCCCGGCCAGTAGCACCGCCGCGATCTGCGGCCCGTTGACGAGGAGCTGTGCGAGGACCTGCGCGCTCAGCAGCCAACCCAGGGCAGCGGACAGCTCTCGCCACTGCGCCTCGGGACCGTCGGCCGTCAGCTGCCGCGGGGCGCGGGCCGCCACGGCGGCCGCGACCAGGGGCGGCAGACCCAGGGCCACGCCATAGGGGCCGACGACCTGCACGCCCAGGACAGCCAACGCCAGCGCGAGTCCGAAGCGGACCATGCCCTCGGTCGCCAGGACGACCCCGTACCGGCCGAACCGGTCCGCCCCCGACAGGGTGCCGCGGAGCAGGTGTTCCCACGCGTACCCGACGATGCCCAGCCCCAGACCCACCAGCAGGAGGGGCTCGCCGGCGAAGAGGGCGTCGAGGAGCGGGGCGCGGGCGAGCACCGCTGCCGCCAGCACGATCGCGGCAGCGGTCGCTGCCACCACGCCGGCTCGGCGCACGACGGGTCGGCCGCCGACGCCCTGGGCACGGCGGCTGGCGAGGGCCCGGGCGACCTCCTGCTCGATCGGGAGGAACACCCCGGGCCCACTGGTGAACACCACCGCCCACAGCGCAGACAGCGGGGCGAACACCGCCGGTCCCAACACCCGGCCGGAGATGACCAGGAACCCGTACGAGGTGAGGCCCAGAACCACCAGTCCCGCGCCGACCGCGACGGCGCCCTCCGGGAGCGGGTTCCGCGCGCGGACGCGCTCGAGCAGGTCCTGCGCCACGCGGTCAGCCGGCGTCGCTCGGTCGTCGCCCGGCGAGGTCGCCCTCCGCCCGGAGCAACGCCAGTTCCTCCGCCAGCTTCCGGGTGCGTTCCTCCAGCCGGGACAGCTCCCACGACACGTGGACGGCAACCAGCAGCAGCAGCGTGATCGCGGCGAGGAACAGCGTCGCCGGGCCGTAGTCGATCCCGAGCCACAGCGACACCCGGTCGAGGATCGCCGGGGAGATCGCGAGCGCAACCATGACGACACCGACCGACAGCCACAGGAAGGCGTACTTGACACGCAACTGCCGGCGTCGGACCAGCCGGAGGATCATCGTCACGCTGCCCAACGTGATCAGCGACACCAGGACGTGCGCCACCGGGCTCAAACCGTGGCCTCCTCGCCGTCGGGCCCCGCGAGGTGGGCTCGGACCGCGGTCGCGATCGTACGAGACACCCCCGGCACCTCCATCAGATCCGCGACGCTGGCGTGTCGCAGCGCCGTGACGCTCCCGAAGCGCCGGAGCAAGGCCCGGCGGCGGGCCGGCCCGACGCCGGGGACGGCGTCCAGCTCCGAGGTCATGACGCTCCGCCGCCGCCGGATCCGGTGGTAGCTCACCGCGAACCGGTGCGCCTCGTCGCGGACGCGCTGCAACAGGAACAGCGCCGGGCTGCCTCGCGGGAGGACGATCGGCTGGGGGTCGCCGGAGACGTACAGCTCCTCGTACCGCTTGGCCAACGCCGCGACCTGGATCCGCTGCCCGAGCCCGAGGTCGCGCAGCGCGGCCAACGCCGCGTTGAGCTGCCCGGGGCCACCGTCGACCAGCACGAGGTTGGGCGGGTACGCGAACCGCTTGGGGGCGTCCGCCGGCGCGACCTCGTCCTCCAGGAGCCGCGCGAAGCGCCGTCGGATCACCTCGTGCATCGCGGCGTAGTCGTCGTTGCGATCGGCGCCCACCTTGAAGCGGCGGTACTCGGACTTCCTGGGCAGGCCATCTTCGAACGCCACCATCGAGCCGACCACCTCGGTGCCACCGAGGTGCGAGATGTCGAACGCCTCGATCCGCAACGGGGCGTCGCCCAGCCCGAGCGCCGCCTGGAGGTCGGGCAGCGCCTGGGACCGCGCGTTGAAGTCCTGGGCACGCGTGAGCTTGTGCCGCTGAAACGCTCCCCGCGCATTGTCGCGGACCGTCTCGAGCAGGGCCCGCTTCTCTCCTCGCCGCGGCACGTGGAAGCGGACCGTGCTGCCACGCAGCTCACCGAGGAGCGCGCCGACCGCGTCGTGGTCGGCTGGTTGGGTCGGCACCAGCACCAGCGGGGGGACATCGTCGCGGCGCTCCTCGTACAGCTCGAGGAGGAACGACGTCAGCAGCTCCGGCGTGTCGAGCTGCTCGACCTTGTCCACGGTCCAGCCCTTCCGGCCGACCACGCGCCCACGCCGGACGAAGAAGACCTGCACCGCAGCCTCGAGGTCATCCTCGACCAGGTCGACCGCGTCCAGGTCCTCCCGGCGGCTGGACACCATCTGTTGTTTGGACAGGACCGTCCGCGCCGCCAGCAGCTGGTCGCGGAGGCGTGCCGCGGCTTCGAAGTTCAGCTCGTCGGCGGCGGTGCGCATCTCCCGCTCGATCCGCGCCAGGGTCTCGTCGCTGTCTCCGTCGAGGAACGCCGCGAGCTGACCGACCAGCTGCCGGTGCTCTTCCACGCCGATGTGACCGACGCAGGGAGCCGCGCACCGGCCGATGTGGTAGTAGAGACAGGGTCGGCCGCTGCGCTGAGCACGGTCGTAGACGCCTTGGGAGCAGGAACGCACCGGGAAGACCCTCAGCAGCAGGTCGAGGGTCTCCCGGATGGCGTAGGCATGTGCGTAGGGCCCGAACCGACGGTCGCGCGGGTTGCGGGGGTTGCGCAGGACCCGGGCGCGGGGAACCTCCTCTGACGTGGTCAGGGCCAGGTAGGGGTAGCTCTTGTCGTCGCGGTACCGGACGTTGTAGCGGGGACGGTGTTCCTTGATCAGGTTGTACTCGAGGTGCAGCGCCTCGACCTCGTTGTCCACGACGATCCAGTCGACGCTGCGGGCGGCTTCGAGCATCGCCTGGGTCCGTGGTGCGATCTGCTGCCACGACTGGAAGTAGCTGGCGAGGCGCTGTCGCAGCGACTTCGCCTTCCCGACGTAGACCACACGGCCGTGGTGGTCGCGGAACAGGTAACAGCCCGCCGCATCGGGGATGGCGCCGGGCTCGGGGCGGAACGCCAGAGCGGGGTTCTCCACGCGCTCGAAGATACGCTGCGCCGCCGTGGACCGCTCCCGCGCCGCCGCCCGCCTGCACGCGGCGGTCCTCCTGGTGGCGGTTGCGGCGCTGCTGTGGGTCAACCGGCACCAGTGGTTCGTCGCCGACGAGT
The DNA here is from genome assembly GCA_019347675.1 of Actinomycetota bacterium. Classification (NCBI taxonomy): domain Bacteria; kingdom Bacillati; phylum Actinomycetota; species Actinomycetota bacterium. The sequence goes on from JAHWKW010000002.1 coordinate 27,212, forward strand.
GGGACTTCCTGGTCGACCGCCGAGCCGACTCGCTCGACAGCCTCCTGCAGCCCCACAACGAGCACTGGTCGACGCTGCCCATCCTGGTGTACCGGGCGTTGATCGCGACGGTCGGGCTGCGCTCGTACGTGCCGTACGTCACCATCGCGTTGCTGACCCACCTGGTGGCGGCGCACCTGCTGTGGCGCATCATGCGACGCACCGGGACCGACCCGTGGGTCGCCACAGGGTTGGCAGCGGTGTTCACCGTCCTGGGCGCCGGCCACGACAACCTGCTGTGGGCGTTCCAGCTGGGTTTCAACGCTGCGCTGGCGTTGGGGCTGCTGGCCATCATCCTGGTCGCCGACGACCGTCGACGGCGCCACGTGGGCGCCGTGGGCGCGGCGGTCGTCTCGCTCCTCACCTCAGGCGTCGCGGTGGTGATGGTCGGGGTCGCGGGGCTGGCGGCGGCGCTGCGGGGCCGGGTGCGGACGGCCGCGCTGGTGGTCGCCCCGGCCGCAGTCGTGTACGTCACCTGGCTCGCCGGGTACGGGCAGCAGGGTCTCGGCTCGCACGCGCACCTCGCGCAGCGCTCGATCGGCGGGGTCGCCCGGTACGTGTGGGTGGGGATGGCCGGGACCGCCGAGGAGGTCACGGGCCTGCACGGTTGGGGTGGACTGGTCCTGCTCGTCACCGCGGTCCTGGCCGCGTCCACGGCGCGACGCCGGGCGGTGTCGTGGGGGGTCCCGATCGCCATGGCGGTCGGGGCGATGACGCTGTTCGCTCTGATCGGCGTCGGGCGGACCGGCGCCGGGCTGTCACTGGCCCGCTCCCCGCGCTACGTGTACGTGGCCACCGGCCTGCTGCTGCCGCTGGCCGGGCTGGCGCTCACCGGCCCGGCCGCCGGCAGTTCGACACGGCGGACCCTGGTGATGGTGCTCCTCGTGGCACTCACCTGGCGCAACTGGTCCCTGCTTGTCGACGCCGCCCGCATCACCGGCGAGGACGAGCAGCACCTGAAGGCCCACATCCTCGCCGCAGCGGACCTGGTCGAGTCCGGTGCCCCGCTGGTCTCCGCGCAGGTCGCCTCCGGCCTCCCCAACCTGCAGGCCCCGGAGTTGCGTGCTCTGGCCGCACGCGGCGCGCTCCCCGAACCCGATCGGCCGAGCCCGGTGGCTCGCTTGGAAGCCGCGGCCAACCTGCAGATGGACCTGACCGCCACCGCGGTGCGGCCCCCCGCCCGCCAGCCCTCCGTCCAGGTCACCGGGGTGTCGTTCGGGACCGTCCCCCCGGTCCGGGATGGGTGCGTGACCTTCGCCGCCGGGGACCACACGCAGATCGCGTTGACGTTCCCGGGCCCGGCCACGGTGCGGCTACGGACGAGCCACGCGGGTGAGCTCGTCGCCTACCTCGCCGATGCGGACGGCCGCGGGGTGCGCCACCCACGCGTCTGGCCTTTCCCGGAGGACACCCCGCAGTTCCTCACGGTCACCCGCCCCGACTCGACGGTCTTCCTGGAGGTCCCGGTCGCGGACAGGATCCGGGTCTGCGGCGTCGGGCCGTGAGGGTGCCCGTGCCGCGGCGGCACGTCGCCGTCCTGCTCGCCATCGCCCTGGTCGGCCTGGTCCGCGGGCTGTTCTGGGTGACGGTCGTGGAGATCACCAGCCCGATCGACGAGGCGCAACACATCGATTACGTCGTCTCCCTGGCGACCAGGGGCCGGCCACCGATCGTGGGGACCGACACGCTGCACCCGGATCTGCTCCGGCTGCTGAAATCGGCCCCGACGTCGACGATCGGCCGGATCCCGGTTTCGGTCGAGGAGCCGGCCGGTTGGGCGGCGGTGGCACAGTCCTACGAGGGGGTCCAGCCCCCGCTGTACTACGCCGTCCTGACACCGGCGTACCTCGCGCTGCGTGACGCCGGGATCGCACCTGTCGTCTTCGCGCTCCGTCTCGCCTCGCTGCTGCTGGCGCTGACCGCCGTCCCGCTCATCTACGTTCTCGCCCGCGAGCTCTTCCCGGAGCGCCCCGCGGTGTGGCTCGGTGGCCCGCTGCTGCTGGTCTTCGTGCAGGGGTTCAACGCCAACCTCGCCACCGTGAACAACGACGCGCTGATCGTCCCGCTCGGTGTCGCCACGCTCATCCCGGTCGCCCGTGCCATCCGCCGTGGCATCACCTGGCGGCAGGCGGTCGCGACCGGGACGCTGTTCGGTCTGGGGTTGCTGACCAAGGCCACGGCGGTGGGGCTGGCTGTGGTGGTGGCGCTCGGTGCGCTGCTGGTGGCGGGCCGTCAGCGTCCACCGGTGCGCACGCTGGTCGGCTGGCCCGCCGTCGTGGGGGGGATCGCCGCCGTCCTGATCGCCCCCTGGGTCGTGTGGAACCTGGTCGTCTACGGCGCGACCAGCGGCGCCGTGCAAGCCCACGCGATCACCGGCGCGTTGCAGCTCAGCGCGCCGGTGACCACCCTCGCGGGTCTCGCCGACCACGTCGAGGCCGCGTCGCTGGGCTTCTGGGACATGCAGCTCCTCGCCCCGGCGTGGAACGCCTACACGCTGCGGTGGACCGCGGTGTTCCTCGCCGCGGTGGCCGGCGGCCTCGTGGTCACGCTGATCCGCGGCCGGCAGCGGGCGGCTGCGCGGCTGGGATGGCTCGCGGTCGCCACGCCGGCGGCATTCCTCGGGATGCTCGCCGTCATCGTCGGCGCCTTCGGCGGAGTCGGGTTGATGGTGGGCCGACACCTGTACGGGGCGCTGGGTGCCGCGGTGCTGGCGGTGGCCGGCGGGATCGGACTGGCTCTGCCGGCGCGCTGGGCGGCGGTGACGCTGCTCGCGGTGGTCGCGTTCGTCACCGGGGCGGAGCCGCCCGGCGTGCACCGCTACCTCGACGCGACGTACGTCCGCGGTGTGGTCGCGCCCGATCTCGCCCCGGTGGTCGATCAGACCTGGAACGACGAGTGGATCCCCGGTGAACCGGTCCGTCTGTCGGCGCCCTGCCAGTCACCGGCTTTCACGCTGACGTTCGAGGACCGCAACCCCACGGTCCTCACGGTGGCGGGCGGCGGGTCCGCGCAACGCGTCGAGGAGGTGCGGTACCCGATCGGTTTCACGATCTCGCGCTACCGGTTGGACGCTGCGGTCACCGAGGCCGTCGTCGAGGTCCCGCCGTGGGCGCATCTGGGCTGGTCGCGGGGCGATCGCACGCCGCACCTGGAGATGGTTCACCGCGGCGGCGATCCGGTGGGCCAGATCCTGTGCCCCGTGGACGACCCCGGACCGGTGCGCTTCGAGCAGACCTTCGACCGCCACCACCCCGACGCGATCGACTACGGCCCGGTACGCGCCTGGCCGTTGGTGTGGGTATGGGCGACGCGCGCGGCGGCTCTCGGGGCGCTGCTGGGTGCGCTGGTGCGGGCGGGGCGCCGCCGCCGGTCGGGATCGGCTACGTGAGCAGGTCGCGGAGGAACTTGCCTGTGTACGACGCGGGCTCGGCCGCGATGTCCTCGGGGGTTCCGGCGACGACCACGGTTCCGCCGCCGACGCCGCCCTCAGGCCCCAGGTCGATGACGTGATCCGCCGTCTTGATCACGTCGAGGTTGTGCTCGATCACGATCACGGTGTTGCCCTTGTCGACCAGCCGGTGCAGGACGTCGAGCAGCCGCGCGACGTCGGCGAAGTGCAGCCCGGTGGTGGGCTCGTCGAGGATGTACACGGTCTGGCCGGTTGCGCGTTTCTTCAGCTCCGAGGCCAGCTTGACGCGCTGGGCCTCACCGCCCGACAGAGTCGTGGCGGGCTGACCGAGGCGGAGGTAGCCCAGGCCCACATCGCTCAGCGTCTGCAGGTGCGCCGCGATCGCCGGGATCGGCTCGAAGAAGTGCAGCGCCGTCTCGACCGTCATGTCGAGCACCTCCGCGATGGTGCGGCCCTTGTAGTGCACCTCGAGGGTCTCGCGGTTGTAGCGACGGCCGCGGCACACCTCACACGGGACGTACACGTCGGGCAGGAAGTGCATCTCGATCTTGATGGTTCCGTCACCGCGGCACGCCTCGCACCGTCCCCCTTTGACGTTGAACGAGAACCGGCCGGGCATGTAGCCGCGGAGCTTCGCCTCCGGGGTCGCCGCGAAGAGCCTGCGGATGTGGTCGAACACGCCGGTGTAGGTGGCCGGGTTCGAGCGTGGCGTGCGTCCGATCGGTGACTGGTCGACGACCACGACCTTGTCCACGTGCTCCAGACCGGTCACGCGGCGGTGACGACCGGGAGCCTCCCGCGACGAGTAGACGTGTCTCATCAGCACCCGGGCGAGGATGTCATTCACGAGCGTGGATTTCCCGGATCCGGACACGCCGGTCACGCAGGTGAAGGTCCCCAGCGGGAAAGACACGCCGATGTCGTGGAGGTTGTGTTCGCTGGCTCCGACGACCGTCACTGCCCGGTCGTGGTGCACCGGCCGACGCTGGGTCGGGGTCGCGATCGACAGCTGACCAGACAGGTACCGCCCCGTGATCGAGCTGTCTTGCCGCAGCAGCTCGGCCAGCGACCCGGAGTGAACGATCTCCCCGCCGTGTTCGCCGGCGCCGGGACCGATGTCGACGATGTGATCGGCAGCCTCGATGGTGGCCTCGTCGTGCTCGACGACGATCAGCGTGTTGCCCAGGTCGCGCAGGCGGAGCAGCGTCTCGATCAGGCGGGCGTTGTCGCGCTGGTGCAGCCCGATCGATGGTTCGTCCAGGACGTACAGGACACCGACCAGACCGGCGCCGATCTGGGTCGCCAGTCTGATCCGCTGCGCTTCTCCGCCCGACAGCGATCCGGCGGAGCGGTCGAGGGTGAGGTACTCCAGGCCGACGTCGAGGAGGAACCGCAGTCGCGACCGGATCTCCTTCAGGACCCGAGCGGCGATCAGCTGCTGGCGCTCGGACAGCTGAAGGTCAGCGACGAACTCGTCGGCTTCAGCGACCGATAGCGCGGCCAGCTCGGCGATCCCGATCCCGGAGACGGTCACGGCCAGCGCGAGCGGCTTCAGGCGCTGCCCGTGACACGCTGGACAGGCCACCTCACGCATGTACTGCTCGACCTGTCCGCGGACGTAGTCGGAGTCGGTCTCGGTGTGGCGGCGAAGCAGCGACGGGAGGACGCCCTCGAAACGAGCCTTGTACGAGCGTCGGCGCCCGTAGCGGTTCGTGTACTGCACGTGGACGCGGTGGTCGAGCCCGTGCAACACCGCGCGGCGGACACGCGCAGGGAGATCCTTCCATGGGCTGGTGGGGTCGGCGCCCTGATCGCGGATCACCGACCGCAGCAGTTGCTCGTAGTAGTTGCTCTGGTGGCCGCCGGCCCACGGCAGGATCACGCCATCAGCGATCGACAGGTGTGGGTCGCCGACCACCAGCTCGGGGTCGACGGTCAGCTGCGTCCCCAGCCCGCTGCACTCCTCGCATGCCCCGTAGGGCGAGTTGAACGAGAAGTTGCGCGGCGCGAGCTGATCGAACGAGAGGCCGCACACCGGACAGGCGAGGTGCTCGGAGAACGTCAGGATCTCCGGTTCGCCGCCGCCCTCGGAGGGAACGATCTCGATCATCGCGACCCCCTCCGCCAGGTTGAGGGCCGTCTCGATCGAGTCGGTCAGGCGCCGGCGCAGATCCCCCCTCTGCACCAGGCGATCGACCACCACCTCGATCTCGTGCTTGCGCTGCTTGTTGAGCTTCGGCGGGTCCTCGAGCGGGTGAACCTCGCCGTCCACCCGCACCCGGGCGTACCCCTGCCGTGACAGCTGCTGGAACAGGTTGGCGTATTCGCCCTTGCGGCCACGCACGACGGGGGCGAGCACCTGGAAACGTGTCCCCGGCGGGAGCTCATGGACCTGGTCGACGATCTGCTCGGCGGTCTGGCGCGAGATCTCCCGACCGCAGTTGGGGCAGTACGGTGTTCCGATCCTGGCGTACAGCAGCCGCAGGTAGTCGTAGATCTCGGTGATCGTCCCGACGGTGGACCGCGGGTTGCGGGAGGTCGACTTCTGGTCGATCGAGATCGCCGGGGACAGCCCTTCGATGAAGTCGACGTCCGGCTTCTCCATCTGACCGAGGAACTGCCGGGCGTACGCAGACAGGGACTCGACGTAGCGTCGCTGCCCCTCGGCGTAGATGGTGTCGAAGGCGAGGCTGGACTTGCCCGAGCCGGACAGCCCGGTGAACACGATCAGCGCATCACGGGGGAGCTCGAGGTTGACGTCCTTGAGGTTGTGTTCGCGGGCACCGCGGACGGTGATCACCGCGTGCGAGACGTGCTCGATCACCTGCTCGCTGGGCACGGTCGGACGTCTCCGGGGTTGGTCGGCAGGGTTCGCGGGATCGTTTGCGAGAGGTGCCGATCGTATCGCAGGGGACGGTACGCGAGGCGAACCGGTGTTCGGGTCCGGCCTCTACAGTGGCACGGGGACATGGAGGAGGCAGCGTTGGGTGACGCCTACTCAGGTCACGTCGACCCCGGCGGCGGGCCGGTCGAGCGCCGCGACGGACGTCTGCTCGTGCGCAAGCTCTCCGTCGGAGACATGGACAACAACGTCTACGTGGTCGCGGACGCCTCCACCGGCGCCGCCATGATCGTGGACGCAGCAGCCGACGCGGAGCGGATCCGCCAGGCGGCGAGCGACCTCGAGCCCGTCGCCGTGCTGCAAACCCACGGACACTGGGACCACGTCCGGGCGTGGCCCGACCTGGCGACGGATCCCGGGCTCGACGTCTGGGGACACGCCGACGACCGCGAGCTGTTCCCGCGTGAACCCGACCGGCTGCTCGACGACGGCGACCAGCTGCAACTCGGAGGCATGCGCGTGGAGGTGATCCACACCCCGGGTCACACTCCCGGGAGCATCAACTTCCTGGTCGGCGCCGACCAGCGACCGCACCTCTTCACGGGCGACTCGCTGTTCCCCGGCGGCGTGGGGCGCACCACACCGGAGACGTTCCCTCAGCTGTTCGACAACGTCAAGAAGAAGCTGTTCGCGCGTCTCCCGGACGAGACGTGGGTGTATCCCGGACACGGCGACGACACCACGCTCGGCCGTGAGCGGCCGCATCTCGACGAGTGGCGCGCGCGCGGCTGGTGACCGTCGACCACCGGTGATGGGCCCTCGCTCGGCCACCGAGCCGGTGGGCGCATGCCGCGCCCACGTCACCGCCCCCACGGAACTCCGAGGACGATCACGATTATCCCAACGAGGAACGCCGCCCCGACCGTTCGGTACGCGTCGCCCGGAATGTCGCTGCGCCGCGCGCGGACCAGACCTGCGTGCACCAGGCCGAGCCCGGCGATGCTCATGGCCGGGTGGATCACGGCCATGAACAGGCCTTGTCCCCATCCGGCGTTCACCAGGTACAGCAGGATGCCGAGCGTGACCTCCACGTCCACGATGATCGCTGCCGCCACGAACACCCGCGGTTCGAAGCGGCGGTCACTGGGCGCGCGCAGCAGCGCGTACGCCCCGCCGCCGATCAGGCCCACCACGACGAACCAGCGCAACATCGAGTGGACGTTGACGAGGAAGTCGGACACGGTCGCGCCTTCCGCCCGGCGGGGACGGGCGGGGAGCGTAGTGACCGTGGCACGCCCCCGGCGCGACCCGGTGCAGGCCGCTACTCGGGTGGCGTGTCCCAGTCGTGGACGTCCTTCCCGGCCTCGCGTGACAGGATGTCGAGCGCGGCGACCGCTCCTGCGCCCGCGGAGATCACCGCCTGGCTGCGGTGCGGGCGGACGATGCGGCCGGCGGCGTACAGCCGGTCCAGTGAGCTCGCCTGGTTGGCGTCGACCCTGACCGCGCCTTCCTCGATGTCGGCCCCGAGCTCCTGGGCGAGGATGACCGACGCGCGCGCTCCCGCCAGCACGACGTAGTCCGCCTCCTGCTGTGCTCCCCCGTCGGTGTCCACGACGAACGCCCGGCCGTCGCGGCGGATGGATGCGACCTTGTCCTCGCGCAGTCGCGCACCGAAGCGCTGGACCTGTCGACGGGCGATCCCCTGGAACTCCGTCCCGGCGATCTCCTCGATCCCGAGGTAGTTGTACAGGTACGCGTAGTGCATCGCCGTCTCGTCCTGGGCGAAGACGACCACGTCCTGGCCGTTCTTGGCCAGGAACAGCGCGGCGCTCAGCCCCGCAGGTCCGTCGCCAACCACCACCACCGTCGCCATGTCGCTCCTTTTCCACCCCTGAACCTAACCGAAGCCGGCTGTGACGGCGGCTGTGTGGCCGGCGCTGTACCCTGCGTCGCCGGGGCGGAAGAGCGGCGCGAACTGCCCGCCTCGTGCCCGCCCGTGTCCGGTCAGGGAGGCTGCGGCCAAGATGCCCCGAGCGAAGCTGGTTCCCGCCGCCGTGTTCGCCGGCGCGGCGGTCACCGCCCACAACGTCCGCCGGGTCCTGCGACTGCGTCGTGTCGCCCACGTTCACGACCACCGACTGGATCACGACACCGTCGTCGGCGCCGGCGAGGCGCAGCTGCGCGTCGCGGTCCTCGGCGACTCATCCGCGTCGGGGTTCGGTCTCGACGATCCAGACCTCGCCTACCCCTACCAGCTCGCCTCCCGTCTCGGGCAGCTGCTGGCGGCCAGCGTCCGCGTGGCCTGCGTCGCCGAGCGCGGCGCACGGCTGCGCGACGTCATCGATCAGCAGGTCCCCAGGCTGGCAGAGATGGACCCGGATCTCGTGGTGATGTCCGTCGGGTCCAACGACGCGTTCGGGCGGCGTCTGCCCGGTCACGTCACGGCCGACACCCGTGACCTCCTCGAGGCCGTCCGCGTCGCGGCTCCCGAGGCCCAGCTGTTCCTCGGCGGGCCAACGGATCTCCGCCACGCTCCCGGGTTGCCGCGGCCGTTGAACGTCGTGGTGGGGGCGGCCTGCCGCGCGGTCGCCGCCGCACAGCAGTCGGTCGCCGAGGAATTCGGGATCCCGTTCGCAACCCTGCCCGAACAGCTGGAAGGCGACTTCGGGCCCGATGGCTTCCACGGCGGCGCTGCGGCGCATGCTCGGGCGGCCGATATCACGGTGTCGGCGCTCCAGGACGCGTGGCGAGGCAATGGGCTGCAGCATGGGCGAAGCAGCGCCCTCTCCCTGCTATGAACCGCTACCAGCTCTCGCGCCGCGGACGACCCTCGGCGAAGCCGGCTGCCGTCTGAACGCCGACCACGGCCCGCTCGTGGAGTGCCTCGAGGTCGCGTGCTCCGGCGTACGCACAAGCACTGCGTAGGCCGGCCACGATCAGGTCGATCAGGTCTTCGACGCCGGGCCGGTCAGGGTCCAGGTACATGCGGGCGGTGGAGATGCCCTCCTCGAACAGTGCCTTCCGAGCCCGCTCGAACGGGCTGTCGGCGATCGTCCGGTTGCGGACCGCCCTGGCCGATGCCATCCCGAAGCTGTCCTTGAAGAGGCGGCTCTCCTCGTCACGATGCAGGTCGCCCGGTGACTCGTGCGTGCCCGCGAACCAGGACCCGATCACGACGTTGGACGCCCCGGCGGCGATCGCCAGCGCAACGTCTCGTGGATGGCGGACGCCGCCGTCGGCCCAGACGTGGCGGCCCAAGCGACGTGCTTGTGCGGCGCACTCGGTCACCGCGGAGAACTGCGGACGGCCGACCGCGGTCATCATGCGGGTCGTGCACATGGCGCCCGGGCCGACGCCCACCTTGACCACGTCCGCGCCGGCGTCGACGAGGTCGCGCACACCCGACGCTGTGACGACGTTGCCGGCCACGACCGGACCCGGGGGGTCCAGGCCGCGCACGGTCGCGAGCGCGTCGAGCATCTGCTCCTGGTGACCGTGCGCGGTGTCGACCACCACCACGTCGACGCCAGCTTCCACGAGGCCCTTGGCCCTCCCGCTGACGTCTCCGGTGATGCCGACCGCCGCGGCGGTCCGTAGGCGGCCGTCCGCATCGACCGCCGGCTCGTAGAGGCTGGCGCGGACCGCTCCCTCCCGGGTGAGCAGCCCCACCAGCCTGCCGTCGGACCCGACCACCGGCGCCAGGCGGCGACGGGACTCGTACAGGACGTTGTACGCGTCCCGCGGCGCAAGGGAGGCAGGGATGGTCACCAGATCCGTCGACATCACGGCAGCCAGCTGCGTGAACCGGTCGACGCCGTCGCAATCCGCCTCGGTCACCACACCGACGGGGCGGTCGTTGTCGACCACGACGACCGCACCGTGTGCCCGCTTGGGGAGGAGGTTGAGCGCGTCAGCCACCGTGTCGGTCGGCCGCAGTGTGATCGGGCTGTCGCGAACGACGTGGCGGTCCTTGACCCAGGACACCACGTCGGCGACCACGTCGACGGGTATGTCCTGGGGGATGATCACGAGGCCCCCGCGGCGGGCCACGGTCTCGGCCATGCGACGGCCGGCGACGGCGGTCATGTTCGCCACGACGATCGGGATGGTCGTCCCGCTGCCGTCGTGCGTGGCGACGTCGACGTCCAGCCTCGACTCGACCGCCGAGCGGCTGGGGACGAGGAAGACGTCGTCGTAGGTCAGTTCGTGAGGCGGTAGCGCCCCGTTCAGGAACCGCACGGCTCACCTCGGATGGGGTTTCACTCTCCCGCTCGCTCCTGCCTCACCGTATCGACGCCCCCGGCGCGCCCGTCGACGAGTGGCCGCTCCAAACGTCGCGGCGATCAGCGGCGGTGACCCTTGGGTTGCTCCCGGTTGTCGCATACTGGCGGTTAGCCTCAGCGCCATGGCGATGTCTGCCGAGGACGTGCGAACGGCCGCCCGGCTGTGCACGGCCTCCCTGGCGCCGGGAGCCGATCGGGACTGGGGAGGTCGCGCCGGTGGCCTCGACTGGTCTTGCCGGCGCACGCTCGACCACCTCCCTGATGCGCTGTTGCTCTACGCCGCTCACCTCGCCAGCCGGGCGACCGACCGGCTCGCGTTCGTGCGCGACGGTGATCCCGAGGCCTCGGTGCCTGACCTGCTGGATGCGGTGCAGTCGGCCGCGGCGATCCTCGCTGCCGTGGTCGAGGCCGCGCCGGTTGGCACGCGCGCCTACCATCCCGCCGGCATGGCCGATGCGGAAGGGTTCGCGGCGATGGGGTGTGACGAGATCCTCGTGCACACCGGTGACATCGCCGAGGGCCTCGGCCTGGAGTACGCACCACCGGGGGATCTGTGCGCCCGTGTCGTGGCACGGCTGTTTCCCTGGGCACCGGCTGGCGGCGAGCCGTGGGAGGTCCTGCGGTGGGCCAACGGCCGGACGGCGCTGCCCGGGGCAGGACGGCTTCGTCCCGACTGGTGGTGGCATTGCGCCCCTCTTGACGAGTGGGACGGGCGAACGAAGTCCCGTACCGCCCCCCCGGCCTGGTGACCCAGGCCGAACCAAGACCGCCGACCACGGAGCCGTCACACGTTGGCGACGTCCATCGCCTTCAGCTCCCGCTTGAGCTCGGCAAGCTCGTCCCGCAGCCGCGCGGCGTACTCGAACCGCAGCTCCCCGGCGGCCTCGTGCATCTCGTCGGTGAGCCGCTGGATCAAGGCGCGTAGTTCGTCGCGGGGCAGCTCGGTGGCGTCGGGCTCGGTGAGGCCGCCGCGCCGCGGCCGGTCCACCGCCGTGTAGGCGCGCCCCGCCTCGGCCGCCCGCGCGGCCTGGATGATGTCGCCCACACGTTTGCGGATCGTCTGCGGGTCGATCCCATGCTGGCGGTTGTACGCCAGCTGCTTGTCGCGCCGGCGGTCGGTCTCCTCGAGCGCGGCACGCATCGCGTCGGTGACGGCGTCGGCGTACATGATGACCTGGCCGTGGACGTTGCGGGCGGCCCTCCCGATGGTCTGGATCAACGACGTCCCCGACCGCAGGAACCCCTCCTTGTCGGCGTCCAGGATCGCCACCAGCGAGACCTCGGGGAGGTCGAGGCCCTCACGCAGGAGGTTGATCCCGACGAGCACGTCGAACTCGCCCATGCGCAGGTCGCGGAGGATCTCGATGCGCTGCACCGTGTCGATGTCGGAGTGCAGGTACCGCACGCGGATCCCGTTGCCGAGCAGGTAGTCGGTCAGGTCCTCGGCCATCTTCTTGGTCAGCGTGGTGACCAGCACGCGCTCGTCCTGCTCGACACGTGCCGAGATCTCGTGCATCAGGTCGTCGATCTGCCCTCGGCTGTCGCGGACGACCACCTCGGGGTCGACCAGCCCGGTCGGGCGGATCACCTGCTCGACGAAGGTCGTGCACTCGCGCCGTTCGTACGAGCCGGGCGTGGCTGAGATGAACAGCCGCTGACCGATCCGGTCCAGGAACTCATCGAACCGCAGCGGCCGGTTGTCCAGCGCCGACGGCAGCCGGAAGCCGTGCTCGACCAGCACCTCCTTCCGGGAACGGTCGCCCTCGTACATCCCGCCGATCTGCGGGATCGTGACGTGCGACTCGTCGGTCATCAGGACGAAGTCCTCGGGGAAGTAGTCCAGCAGGGTGTAGGGCGGCGTCCCCGGCGCACGACCGTCGAAGTGCCGCGAGTAGTTCTCGATCCCCGAGCAGAAGCCGACCTCGCGGATCATCTCCAGGTCGTAGTTGGTCCGCATCCGCAGGCGCTGCGCCTCCAGCAGCTTGTTGTGGTGGCGCAGCTCAGCCAGTCGCTGGTCGAGCTCGGCCTCGATCGTGGCGATGGCGCGCTCCACGTTCGCCCGTGACGCCACGTAGTGCGACGCCGGGAAGACCGCGAACTCCTGCAGTTCCCCGGTCACCTCCCCCGTCAAGGTGTTCAGCCGGGTGATGCGGTCGACCTCGTCGCCGAAGAACTCGAAGCGGACGGCGAGCTCGTCATCGGTGGGGAACACCTCCACGGTGTCGCCCCGGACCCGGAAGCTCCCGCGGATCAGGTTCAGATCGTTGCGGTGGTACTGCAGGTCGACCAGCTTGCGCAGCGCGGCGTCGAGCCCGTAGTCGTCCCCACGGCGGAGCCACAGCACGTGGTCGCGGTACTCGGCAGGAGATCCCAGACCGTAGATGCACGAGACCGACGCCACCACGACGACGTCCCGGCGCGACAGCAGAGACATCGTCGTGCGGTGACGCAAGCGCTCGATCTCGTCGTTGATCGACGAGTCCTTCTCGATGTAGGTGTCGGTCTGCGGGATGTACGCCTCGGGCTGGTAGTAGTCGTAGTAGGACACGAAGTACTCGACGGCGTTGTGCGGGAAGACCTCGCGGAACTCGTTGGCGAGCTGCGCCGCGAGGGTCTTGTTCGGGGCGATCACCAGCGTGGGGCGCTGCACACGCTCGATGACGTTGGCTGCCGCGAACGTCTTCCCCGTCCCGGTGGCGCCGAGGAGGGTCACCGCCTTCTCCCCCGCCAGGAGCGCCTCGGCGATGGCCTCGATCGCCGCCGGCTGATCGCCGGACGGCCTGAGATCGCTCACCACCTGGAAGTCGGGCACGTAGACGCCCTCCGGAGCTCTGTGCGAGCGCGACAGCGCCCGCCCCGAGCGTAACGTCACCCCACCCAGCCGCCTTCCCGGCGTCAACCCACAGGGGCCGGGTCGAACCAGTACCGCTGCAGCGCATCGGCGACAGCCGGGTCGCGGTCACGCGCCTGCGCCAGCAGCTCACGGTCGGTGATGAAGCCCAGCCCCGCCCGGTCGACGATGTCGCCGAGGAAGCCCACCAGCTGCTCGCGGCCGGCGGCCTCCTCGGCGGCCAGCCATCCCAGCGGCGCACGGGCGTAGACCAGCGCCCCGTACGCCTCGACGCTGTCGAACTCGCCGAGCGGCTGTGCGGGCGGCTCGTCCTGCACTCCGGCGTCCCGGGCGAGCTCGTACCGGCGGACGAACACCCTGTCGGCCAGCTGGGCGGCGACGTCCTGCCCGTAGGTGTCGGCGTAGAACAGGTAGGCGCAGTACTGGGCGAGGGACTCGTCGACCACCGGGGCGGACAGCGACCCGTTGCCCACCAGTGCGTGCCACCACTGGTGGGCGACCTCGTGCGCCACGATGTACGCACCGAAACGGACGTCCATCCGGTCGTACAGGTCCTCGCCGATCACCACCAGGCCGGGGAACTCCATCCCGGCAGCGCCGGCCGACAACGGCGCGGCCACCACGTCCACCTCGCGCCACGCCAGCGGGCCGAACCGCTCCAGGAAGCTGCGCACCGACGCGGCCGAGATGTCCAGCGCCTCGTCCAGGCCGGCCATCCCGGCAGGTCCCGACGCGTGGACCCGCACGGGTCCCACCGTGGCACTCCGGCTCTCGAGCCGGTCGTAGGCGACGACGGCCACGTCGCGGAGCGCGACACCTCTCGCCCACACGCACGGCTCGTCGGGGATGGTCCGCACCGCCGCGGGGCAGTCCTGCTCCTCGGCCCCGGTGAGGATCTCCGCCCCACCGGTGTGGATCCGCAGGGACCACACCGCCACCGGGAAGGCACCCACGTCGCCGATCGGGATCATGGGACCGTCGTCGCTAGGGACGGTGAGCAGCGGGAGCCAGTGGCCCAGGACCGTGACCTCAGGGCTCCACGCCAGCAACCCGAACCCGACCGGTCCGCCGTCGTCTCGGATGTCGGCACGGTCGGCGAGCGCGTAGCTCAGCTGGGCACGGACCACCGTCGCGTCACCCTCCCTCAGCGGCGGGTCGAGTCTCACGAACAGCCGGGCGCCGGCCGGGTCGACGTCGCTGGCGACGTCCCTCCCGTCGCGCCTGGTGGCGATGTCCAACGATGTCCCCGCGTCGGCGAGGGTGTCGGACGCGGGCAGGAGCCGCAGCACCAGTCGGTCGAGGTCACGGTCGGCCCGGTAGGCGACCACGACGTCCGCCTGGAGGCGTCGACGGCCTGGATCGAGGCGAAGGCTGGCCACGTAGACCGGGCGTTCCTCCGCCGGCCATGCCGGATGTCCCAGGTCGGCCCACGGTCCGCTCGCCGCCCGTAGGCCGGCGGCCAGGAGCGCGTCGCCACCGAGCGCCTCCGCATCAGCCGGCTCGTGCGGCAGGTCAGGGGCGGACCTGGGCGACCCCGTGGGGGTCGGCGCCACGTCAGCCTCGGTCGCCGCTTCGTCCCGGGGAGCCTCTGGTGCTCGGGTGCGCGAGATCGCGATGGCGGAACCGACCAGCAGGATCGCTGCCGCGAGCGCCGCCAGCGCCCGGATCGCCCACGGTGGCGTCACCCGAGACGCTCCCGCCGGGCCAGAGCGACCACCGCCGGGAGCTGACGCAGGTCGGTGACCCGGGGGCCGTCGTGGTGGCGGCGACGTTCCTGGCGGTCGACGAGCACGGCGGTCAAGCCCAGTGCACGGGCGGGGTCGATGTCGTGGCGGAGATCATCACCGACGTAGGCGACGTGTGCACCGGGCCGCTCCCCCAACCGCTGCAGCACGAGGTCGAACGCGGCCGGGTTGGGCTTGGCGACACGCTCCTCGCCGGACACCACCACAGCATCGAAGCGGTCCGCCAGGCCGGCGTGCGACAGCACCTCCCGGAGCGCGGGGCGGCTCCCCCAGTTGGACAGCAGACCGAGGCGGATGGCGCGGCGGTCGAGGTCGTCGAGGGCCTCGGCGACGTCCGGGTACGTCCCGTACGAGCGGTGGTCGATGAACGCGTCGAACACCTGCCACGGGAGGCGCTCGTCGTGCTCGACCCTCAGGTGGCCGAGGTAGCGGCGGTACAGGCCACGCCAGTACCGGCTCTCGGCAGCGTCGTCACCTTCCCAGGGCGACGGCTCACCGCGGGCCCGCCAGGCATCGTGATGCTCGGCCCACAGATGGTTCGCCGCGGCGATGTCGTCGGCGTCCACGGTGACACCCGCCGCTGCGCACGCACGCGCGAACACCGCGGCGAACGACGGCTCCGGGCGAACGAGGGTGAGGCCGGCGTCGAAGATGACGGTGGTGACGTTCACCCGTCCTCCGCTGCGGCGGCTGCCTGGAGGTCCTCCCAGACGTGGTCCACCTGCGCTTCCAGCTGGTCCAGGTCGCCGCTGTTATCGATGACGTGCGTGGCGACTTCCCGGCGTTCGGCGTCGCTGGCTTGCGCCGCGATGCGGGCGCGCGCATCGCCCTCGTCCATGCCCCGTGCGACGACCCGCTCGACGCGGAGCTCCTCAGGCGCGGTCACGACGACGACGTCCCGGTAGCCGCGGTCGGCCTGGACCTCGACCAGGAGGGGAACGTCGACCACCACGACGCGGTCGGAGTCGGCGTGCTCGGCGACCAGCTCGGCGATGCGCTGGCCGACCTTCGGGTGCACGATCGCGTTGAGGTCGGCACGGGCGGATCCGTCGTCGAAGACGATCGCTGCCAGCCGGTCACGTTCCAGAGATCCGTCCGGCCCGACCACCTCGTCCCCGAAGCGCTCCACGACCTGTTCGAACCCGGGCGTGCCCGGCGCGACGACCTCGCGGGCGATGGCGTCGGCGTCGATCACCACGGCGCCGCGGTCGGCGAACATGCTCGCGACCGTGCTCTTGCCGCTCGCGAGCCCGCCGGTCAACCCCACCAGGTGCACGGCGGTCGCGCGACGTCAGGCCTGTGAACCGGCCTGCTCCTCGGGCGGCAGCTGCGGGGCCTCCTCCGGGGTCTCGGCCAGCGCCTCCTCGTCGACCTGAGCGACCGCCTTGGACGGCGCCTCGGGGCTTGCGGCGGGCGGCGGCGGTTCCTCCGCGGTGTCGGGGACCTCACCCGAGACGTCCCCGCCTGAGACGTCGGCGCCGGTGACGTCACCGCCTGCGGTCGCGGCTTCGGCGGCCGCGGAACCCTGGGCCTGCCCCGCGAGCTCACCTTCCAGGGCGGGCTCGCCTGCATCGGCGACAGCGTCGCTCGGCGACTCCGTCGGACGCGACGCGTCGGTGTCGCCAGGATCGGGCTCACGCTGCTCCGCCTCGGCGGTGCGCTGGTCAGCCGACGATGCGAACCCGGCCTGGCGCAGCTGGTCACCCAGTGCCGAGGTCGCCGGCGTGACCCGCTCACCGGCCACGTACGCCGTCTCGGCCAGTGCGATCTGCTCCGGCGTCAGGGCGCCCGGACCCGTCATCGTGGCCTCACGTGATGGAGCGACGGCCTGCTTCAGCGAGAGGCTGATGCGCCGGCGGACCGCGTCGATGTCGATGACCTTCACCGTGACCTTGTCGCCGACGTTGACGACCGCCTCAGGCGCCTCGACGTGGTGCTCGGCGAGCTCCGAGATGTGGATCAGTCCCTCGATGCCCTCGGCGACCTTCACGAACGCCCCGAACGGGACCAGCTTGGTGACCTCGCCCTCGACGTTGTTCCCGACCTGGTTCTCGCGGGCGAACTTCGTCCACGGGTCCTCCTGGGTGGCCTTCAGCGAGAGCGAGACCCGCTCGCGTTCCAGGTCGACGTCGAGCACCTCGACCTGGACCTCGTCGCCGACCTCCACCACCTCCGACGGGTGGTCGATGTGCTGCCACGCCAGCTCGGAGACGTGCACGAGGCCGTCGACCCCACCCAGATCCACGAACGCGCCGAAGTTCACGATCGACGAGACGACGCCCTTGCGGATCTCCCCCTTCTGGAGGCTGTTCAGGAACTCGTGGCGGAACTCGGCCTGGGTCTCCTCCAGGAACTTCCGCCGCGACAGCACGACGTTGTTGCGGTTCTTGTCCAGCTCGATGATCTTGCACTCGAGCTCCGTCCCCACGTAGGGGTTGAGGTCGCGGACCCGGCGCATCTCGACCAGCGACGCCGGCAGGAACCCGCGCAGACCGATGTCGAGGATCAAGCCGCCCTTGACCACCTCGATGACAGTGCCCTTGACGGTCTTGTCCTCGTTGAAGATGCGGTCGATGGTCCCCCACGCGCGCTCGTACTGGGCCCGCTTCTTGGACAGCACCAACCGGCCCTGCTCGTCCTCGCGGGTGATGACCAGCGCCTCGACGACGTCACCGACCTGGACCACGCTCCGCGGGTCGACGTCCTGCTTGATCGACAACTCCCGCGCGGGGATCACACCCTCGGACTTGTACCCGATGTCCAGCAGCGCCTCGTCGGGGTCGACCTTGACGACCACCCCCTCGACGATCTCGCCCTCGTCGACGGACTTGAAGGTCGCCTCGAGTGCGGTGTCGAGGTCCACGTCGAGATCGTTCTCGACGATCGCCTCCCCGGTCGAGGTCATCTCCCTACCGGGATCGTGCATGATCACCAAGCCCGATGGATCAAGTGGCGTGGGGCTGGGCTGGCCGGGCGTGGCGGGGGTCGGGGTCTCCTGCTGCTGGTCCATGATGTTGGGGGGGTCTCCTGGTTCGGTCGCTGGTCGCGCCAGCCCGGTGCTGGCGCACCGCGGCCAGGTCGCCTCGGACGCAGCCCGCTTCCTCGCTGCGGGAAGCGGAGACGTCGAAGTGCCGTGCGACCGGGTCGCGGCGTGGCGAGCGTCCCACCCCCGGCAACCGCTGTCAACGGCTGCGGACGCTGGCGCGGCGCTCGACGCCACCGAGGGTACCGCCCGACCCGGCGGTACGCTCCGCCCATGCCGCCGTCGCCGCGCCAGCCGGGGATCGTCCCCGACGACCTGCCCAAACGGGGCCTGTTCCGCGAACCGATCCGCGTGGAGGACGTGGAGGTGCTCCCGCCCGAGCAACTGGGCGACGGGCGGCTGCGGGTGACCTTCCGCATCCAGGTCCGCGACGCCGACGGTCGACCCTGCCCCGACCTGGCGGTCATCGCTCGGATCGCGGGCCCGGACCGGGCCGGCCAGAAGATGGGTCACACCGACCTCTTCGGTCAGGTGCGGTTCCGGATGGCCGGCCCTGAAGGCCGTTACCGGTTCGAGGTGCTCGACGTGGCAGCGGGTGCACTGCAGCTCGAGCGCGGATCCGAGCTGGCCGTCGCCGCGGCTGAGACGACCGCCTCGGTGCAGGGTTGACACAGGGCGGCACTGTCACATGGCTTTCCGGATCCGACGGACGCAGGAGGCTGTCGCGGCCGTCGCTGCGCACGTGGTTGGGCGACGGCATCGTCGGCGAGTGCGGGCGCGTCCTCGTTCTCCACAGGTGATGAGCGCCATGGTCGGCGCCTGTCGCAGCCGTGTGGCATGATGCGAACATCAGTTCGGACCTGGGATTCGGACCTGCATGTCGGACCTGCATGTCGGACCTGGATGTCGGACCTGCATTTCGGACCTGGATGTGGTCGCCATGGACGTGGGGATGGACGTGAAGCCGGGCGTCGACCCGGCCCATACCGGCCGCGCGAGTCACAGCGCGTGTGCTGACGTGGGCGTCGACCGAGACGGTGTGGGCGCTGGCGTGGGCATCGACCGTGACGTCGACACCGGTGGCCTTGATGTGTTGAGGGCGTTGGTGGCGGTGGTGGACGCGGTGGTGGCGGTGGACGCCGACACGTTGCCGGCCGGGGAGGACGCCCGGTGGGTGCAGATGCTCGACACGCAGATCAACCGCCTGTCGGGGGCCAAGTTGGCGGCGGTTGCGACCATGTCGCGGCGTGAGACGTACCGACGGTTGGGGCAGCGGTCGGTCCAGGGCTGGTTGCAGTCCAACCTGCGCATGTCGGCCGCGCAGGCCAAGAAGGAGACCGACACGGCGGCGGCCGTCGACACCGAACTGTCTTCGACGCGTCGGGCGCTGGCTGACGGGGACATCAACGTCGAGCACGCTGCCGCGATCGCCACAGCCGCCAAAGCCCTGCCCGACGCACACGACGCCGAACGGCCGCTGCTGGCCCAAGCCAGACGCGGCGACGCGGCTCAGGTGCGCCGGCTGGGCCAGCGCCTGCAAGCAGCCGCCGACGCGGACGCGGCAGCCCGCCGCGACGGGCGCCGCGCCTACGAACAGCGCACCTTCACCCTGACACCCGACGGGCACGGGTCGGTGTTCACCCAAGGGCGGCTGCACCAGCTGGCCGGCGAGCGCCTCGCCGAAGCGCTGCACGCCCTTGGCGCCCCGCGCAGCGACGACGATCAACGCTCCTACGGTCAGCGCATGGCCGACGCGCTCGAACAGCTGGCCGACATCGCACTGCGCGGCGGGCGCCTACCCGCCAACGGTGGGGTCACGCCGCAGATCACCGCGGTCGTGCCACTCGCCACCCTGGAAGCGCGCGCGGGGCGGGCCGCGGACCCTGCGACCTTGTCGTGGTCGGGGCCCTGTCCCCCGCAGGCGTTGGAGCAGCTGTGCTGCGACGCCGGCATGGCGTGGCTGGTCACCGACGTCGACCATCGCCCGTTGTGGCTTGGGCGCACCCGGCGCTACGCAACCGCCGACCAGCGCGCCGCCGCCCGCGTGCGCGACGGCGGGTGCCGCTGGCCGGGCTGCTCGATGCCGCTGGCCTGGTGCGTGCTGCACCACGCCGACTGGTGGGACCACGGCGGGCACACCGACATCCACCGGCTGATCCCCCTGTGCGCCGCCCACCACGCCATGCACCACCACGGCGGCTGGCACATCAACGTCGACGACGTCGCCACCGTGACCGCCACCTCACCGGACGGCGACACCGTGCGACGCGAGACGGCTGCGCGCGCCCGCGCCCGCCACACCGGCAGGAGCGACCTGTCCGCGCTCAACAACGGGCGTGGCACCGGAGGCGGTGGCGGTGACGGCAGCGGTGAGGGTGGCGGTGGCGGTGGCGGTGGTCTCGGTGGCACCGGCCCGACGCCCGGCGCGGAGACCTTGCACCCGGCGCTGGCCCGCGAGAACCGTGGCCCCTACCGCATCTACGAGATCGACGAGGACCGTCGCGCCGGACCGACGTGGCCACCGCAGCGCCACGGGCAGCGTCGCCCACCGGCGATCATCAGTGTTTCTGAGCGTCGAACCAGGTCGGCCCCCAGGCGGTGTCCACCTCGAGCGGCACCCGTAGCTCCGCGACGCCGCACATCTCGGCGACGACGAGGTCGCGGGCCTCCCGGAGCTCGTCGTTGGCCACCTCGAACACCAGCTCGTCGTGGACCTGCAGCAGCAGCTGGGTCGCCAGCCCCGCCCGGTCCAACGCCTCCTGCACGCGGGCCATGGCCAGCTTGATGATGTCCGCCGCAGCGCCCTGGATCGGGGCGTTGAGCGCCATGCGCTCGGCCATGCTGCGACGGTTGTAGTTCGACGACAGCAGGTCCGGCAGGTACCGGCGCCGGCCGAAGATCGTGCTGGTGAAGCCGTCGCGGCGGGCGTGCAGCACCGCCTGGCGGAGGAACTCGCCGACCTTGGGGAACCGGCTCATGTAGGCGTCGACGATCTCCTGGGCCTCCTCGGGAGGGATGCCGATCTGCTGCGACAGGCCGTACGGGGTCAAGCCGTATGCAAGGCCGTAGTTGATCGCCTTCGCCCGGTCGCGCAGCGCCCCGTCGACCATCTCCAGGGGCAGGTCGAACACCTTGGCCGCGGTCGTGGCGTGGATGTCCTCCCCGGACGCGAACGCGTCCAGCAGCCCCTCGTCGCCCGACAGGTGGGCCATGATGCGCAGCTCGATCTGGGAGTAGTCGGCCACCAGCAGGTGGTCGTAGCCCTGGCCCGGCACGAACGCACGGCGGATCTCGCGCCCCTCCTCCCGCCGGACCGGGATGTTCTGCAGGTTGGGGTTCGACGAGGACAGACGCCCGGTGGCGGCGGTGACCTGCGACAAGGTGGTGTGCACCCGGCCGGTCTCGGGGTCGACCAGCGGCGGGAGCGCGTCCAGGTAGGTCGACACCAGCTTGGACAGCTCCCGCCACTCCAGGATCGGTTCGATGATCGGATGGGCGGTCACGATCGACTCGAGCGACGCCGCGTCGGTCGAGTACCCGGTCTTGATCTTCTTCGTCCTGGGCAGACCCAGCTTGTCGAACAGGATCTCCTGCAGCTGCGGGGTGGACCCGACGTTGAAGCGCTCGCCCGCGAGGTCCCAGATCTCGTGCTCGAGCTGCTGGCAGCGGGTTGCCAGACGGTCGCGCAGCTCGGCGAGCACGTCGAGGTCCACGGCGATGCCGGTGCGCTCGACGCGGGCCAGGACCGGAGCCAGCGGCATCTCGATCGTGTCGTGCAGCTCCCGCTGGCCGCGGAGGTCCAACTCCTGCTCGAGATGTTCGGCGAGCTCGAGGGTGGCCAGAGCACGTAGCGCGCGGTCGCGCCACGCGGTCGCGCCGTCTTCGACGTCGAAGGCGAGCTGGTCGCCTTCCGTGGCCTCATCGACCGTGATGGTGCGGTTGAGATGCTGGAGCGCCAGCCGGTCCAGGTCGAACGACCGCTGATCCGGGCTGACCAGGTACGCCGCGAGCATCGTGTCGAGCGTCACCCCGGTCACGTGCCAGTCACGTGAGCGCGTCGCGTGGTGAAGGAGCTTGACGTCGTGCACGACCTTCGGCAGGGACGGGTCGGCCAGCGCCCGCGCGAACGCCTCCAGGTCCTCTCGCGCCAGGTCACCGAACGAGCACGCCACCGGGTCGCTGCCGGGCGCCGCGAGGCCGGCAGCCGTCCACCGCGGCTTCGGCACGGCACCGCCGGTCACCGGCGCGACAGCGAGTGGGGGGCGGATGTCCTCCAGCCAGCGACGGAGCTCGCCGCTGCCCAACCGGCGTGGCTGGCGTTCGAACCCGACGGCGTCCTCCTCCTGCTGCGCGCCGAGCACCTCCGACTGCAGGCGCTCCCACAGCGAGGTGAACTCCAGCGTCGCGAACAGGCGCTGCACCTTCTCGGGGACCGGGCGTCCCATGCGCAGCGTCGCCAGGTCCACGGCGACGTCGACGTCACGCCGCAGCCGCATCAGCATCCGGTTGACGAAGACCTGATCCTTGTGTTCGGCGAGGTTCTGGGGGAGCTTCTTCCCTCCGACCTCGTCGAGGTGGTCGTAGACGCCTTCCAGGTCGCCGTACCTGGAGATCAGCTTGGCGGCGGTCTTCTCCCCCACCCCGGGGACGCCGGGCAGGTTGTCGGAGGTGTCCCCCCGCAGCGCCGCGTAGTCGGGGTAGCGCTCGGGCGTGATGCCGTACCGGTCCTCGACCGCCTCGGGGGTCATCTCGGCCGTCTCGGTGATGCCGCGCAGCGTGTACAGGATCGTGACCCCGTCGCCGACGAGCTGCATCGCGTCGCGGTCGCCCGTGACGACCATCACGCGGTGGCCTTCCTGCACCGCTCGGTCCGCCAGCGTGGCGATCACGTCGTCGGCTTCGACCCCGGGGACCTCGACCACCGGGATCTCGAGCGCCTCGAGGACCTCGTGGATCAGGTCCAGCTGCGTGCGGAACTCGTCGGGGGTCTCGGCGCGCCCCGCCTTGTAGTCGGGGTAGGCGTCGGTCCGGGCGACGTCACGGCCCTTGTCGAAGCACACCACGATCCCGTCGGGCCGGTGGTCGGCGATCATCTTGATCAGCATGCTCGTGAAGCCGTACACGGCGTTGGTGAGCTGCCCGGTCTTGGTCCGCAGGCTGTCGGGGAGGGCGAAGAACGCCCGGAAGGCGAGGCTGTGGCCGTCGAGGAGGAGCAACGTCTGGCGGTCGGGCACGCGCGATCCTGGTGGGACGCATTGGGAACCGGAGCGGGGTGGAGCGTACCTTCGCAGGGGCGCGGACCCGGAGGTCGCATGGCGGAACAGCAGGTCGTGATCGACGTCGACGAACACGACTTCCAACGGGACGTGGTCGAGCGCTCGCACGACGTCCCCGTCGTCGTCGACTTCTGGGCGGCGTGGTGCGGACCGTGCCGGACGCTCGGGCCGCTCCTCGAGCGCGCCGTGACCGCCCGCGGCGGTGACGTGGTCCTCGCCAAGGTCGACGTCGACCGCAACCAGCGGCTGGCATCGATGTTCTCGGTCCGGGGGATCCCGGCCGTGAAGGCGTTCCGCGCCGGGGCGGTCGTCGCCGAGTTCGTCGGGGCGCAGCCGCCCCAGGCGATCGAGGCGTTCCTCGACCGGCTGGTGCCCTCGGCCGCCGATCAGCTGGTCGAGCGAGCAGCCCAGCAGCACGGCGACGAAGCCGAGGCGACACTGCGCCAGGCCCTTCAGATCGAACACGGTCACCGCGACGCCGCGGTGGCGCTCGCTCGGCTGCTCGTCGAGCGCGACCCGGACGCTGCCCTGGATCTGGTCGCCCCGCACCGACCGGACCCGGCGGCGGAGCAGGTCGCCGCCCGGGCGGAACTCGCCCAGGTCGGTGGCGACAGCATCGATGACCTCCGCGCACGGGTCGCGGCAGACCCCGACGACGGTGGTGCCCGCCTGGCGTTGGGCCGGGCTTTGGCCGCCCGCAGCGAGCACGACGAGGCGATCGAGGAGTTGCTCGCCGCGGTCGACGCGGGCAGCGGGGTCCGCGAGGAAGCCCGCGAACAACTCGTGGCGCTGTTCACGATGCTGGGTCAGCAGGATCCGCGCGTCGCGGCAGCCCGGAAGCGCCTGTCGCGCGCGCTGTTCTGACCCTCGCCGATCAACGCTCCAGGACCACCGACAGGAACCGGCGGGTGCGTTGTTGATCCGGGGCCTCGAACACGCGCGACGGCGGGCCCTGTTCGACGATGACACCGTCCGCCATGAACACGACCCGGTCGGCGACGCGGCGGGCGAAGCCCATCTCGTGCGACACGACCATCATCGTCATGCCCTCGTCCGCCAACGTGCGCATCACGTCGAGCACCTCCCCGACCAGCTCGGGGTCGAGGGCGCTCGTGACCTCGTCGAACAGCATCATGCCCGGATCCATGCACAGCGCCCGCGCGATCGCCACGCGCTGCTTCTGACCGCCCGACAGGCGGACCGGGTAGTCGTCGGCCTTCTCGGCCAGGCCGACCCGGTCGAGCATGTCGCGGCCCACCTGGTTCGCCTCACGCTTGGACCGTTTCAGGACCCGCCGCTGCGCGATCGTGAGGTTGCCCATCACCGTGAGGTGCGGGAAGAGGTTGAACTGCTGGAACACCATCCCGATCTTGCGGCGGACCAGATCCACGTCGACGTCGGGATCGGTGATGTCGGTCCCCTCGATGATGATCCGCCCGGACGTGGGTTCCTCGAGCCGGTTCACGCAGCGCAGCAGGGTCGACTTCCCCGAACCCGACGGCCCGATGACGCAGACGACCTCGCCGTGCTCGACGTGGAAGTCGATGCCGCGCAGCACCTCGAGATCACCGAACCGCTTGTGCAGATCGATGATGTCGATGGCGTGCTCCGCCTGGCCGGCGTTCGCGAACGTGGCCATCAGCGCGCCCTCCTCGCCCGGCGTTCCAGCAGCGCGACGAGCCGGGTCATCGGGATGGTGATCGCGAGGTAGACCAGGCCGACGACGATCAGCGGCGTCGGGCTCGCTCGCAGGTTCAGCACGTCACGCCCGAACTTGGTCAGCTCCTCCATGCCCTGCCGGGTCCCGATCACGAACAGCAGGGACGTGTCCTTCAGCAGCAGGACGAGCTCGTTGGTCATCGGGGGGATGATGATCCTGAAGGCCTGGGGCACCACGATCGACGCCATGGCGCGCGAGTAACGCATCCCCAGTGACCGTGCCGCCTCCATCTGCGCGCGAGGAACCGCCTCGATGCCGGCGCGGATGGTCTCCGCCATGTACGCGGCCGCAACCAGTCCCAGCCCGACCGTTCCGGGGCCGTATCGGCCCGGGATGCTGAACCCCAGCCCGATCGGGATCCCGAACCCGATCAGGAAGATGGTCAGAAGCGCGGGGAGCCCGCGGAAGACCTCGATGTAGACGGCCGCGAACCAGCGGTACGGACGGATGGTCGACAGCCGCATCAGGGCGAGGATCAGGCCGAGGATCAGCCCGAAGCTGAACGACAGGACGGTGAAGATCAGGGTGTTGCGGGCCGCGACCGTCACGACGCGGGGGAACATGTCTGCGGCGATCTGGAGGTTGAAGAAGCGATTCTGCAGCCGCGCCCAATCCGCGTTCACCCCGACGTAGACGACGGCGACGGCGAACAGCGTGTAGAACACCACCCGGACGAGACGGACCTGGGTCCGTCGCTGCACGTGGGGCCTCCTCGAACGGCGAGGGGACCCTAACGGGCCCCCTCACACAGTTGGTGCCGCTGACCGCGGCGCCTACAGCAGGTCGTCGGGCGGATCCTCCCCGAAGTAGCGCCGGTGGATCTCGGCGAACTCGTTGTCGCCCTCGAGATCGTGCAGGACCTCGTTGATCGCGTCGCGCAGTTCGGTGTCGCCTTCCGCCACCGCGAACCCGTACTGCTCACCGGTGGCGAACCGCTCGACGACCACCACCGACTCGTCCTGCGTGGCCTGGTAGGCGTTCACCGGGAAGTCCTGCAGGATCGCGTCGATCTCACCGGCTGTCAGGGCGGTGAACAGCGCGCCGGCGTCCTCGTACGTCGTGATGGTCGCGCCCTCCGGTTTGTTCTCTTGCGCGTATTCCTCGCCGGTCGTGGCGGACTGCACGCCGATGGACTGACCGGCGAGGTCCTGCAGCGACGCATGCGTTTCGCGGTCATCGGTGCGGACCAGCAACGATTGGTCGGCGTTGAAGTACGGGTCGGTGAAGTCGAGGTTCTCGTCGCGCTCGGCGGTGATCGTGATCGCCGACGCGGCCACATCGCACTGGTCGGCCGCCATCGCGGTCCCGCTCCTGATCGCGTCGAAGCTGGTCACCACGACCTCGAGCTGCAGGCCGAGGCGGTCGGAGGAGGCCCGCATCAGGTCGATGTCGTACCCGGTGTACTCGCCGGGTCGCTCGGGGTCTTCGAACTCGAACGGCGCGTAGGGGATGTCGGAGCAGACCGTGAGCACGCCTTCGTTGACGAGGTCGAACGCCGGCGCGGTCCCCGGCGTCCCGGCCGGGCCCGGGGTGGCGGTGGTGTCTCCGTCGCCGCAGGCGGCGACGCTGAGAGCGACGGTGGCGGCCAGCGCCACGGTGCGCAGGCTGATCGGGACGCGCATGGCTCCTCCGGGTCGGTTCGGCGAGGTCGAGCGTAGAACCGGGGCACCCCAGGTCTACGACCCCGGTAGGACCTCGCGAGGAACGCCCCCCGCGCCGGGTCCTCAGCCGGAGGGACGATCGTCACCGCGCAACTCGTCGATGATCTGCTCGGCAACGGCGCGCATGGTCAGGCGCCGTTCCATCGCCTGGCGCTGCATCCAGCGGAACGCCTCGGCCTCGGTCATGCCCTGCGACTCCTGCAGCATCCCCTTGGCGCGCTCCACGAGCTTGCGGGCCTCCAGACGAGCCTCGAGGTCGTCGACCTGAGACTCCAGCCCGGACATCTCCCGGAAGCGCCCCGCGGCGATCTCGACGGCCGGTAGCAGGTCGTGCTTCTGGAACGGTTTGACGAGGTACGCCATCGCGCCAGCGCGGCGAGCCTTCTCGACCAGGTCACGCTGGCTGAAGGCGGTGAGGATGAGCACCGCAGCGAGCCGCTCCCGGGCGATCTCCTCGGCGGCCTGGATCCCGTCCATGACCGGCATCTTGATGTCGAGGATGACCAGCTCCGGTCGGAGCTCGCGGGTCAGGCGGACCGCCGAGGCGCCGTCCGCCACCTCGGCGACGACCTCGAACCCCTCCTCCTCGAGCATCTCCTTGAGGTCCAGGCGGATCAGCGCCTCGTCCTCAGCGATCAGGACCCGCGTCGGGAGCCTGTCGTCCGGGGCCTGCCCGCCTGGCGTCCCCGCCCGCGCGGCGTCCTCGGTCACCTGGTCCCCTCCAGCTCGAGCAGGCGGTCGAGGAGGCGGTCCCGCTCGGCGGCCAGCTCGGCAGCCTCGGCGCGGGTCTCGTCGAGCAGCCGCACGTGCCGGTCGTGGTCCGTCTTCGCCTCGCGCCACTCGCGGTCGGCCAGCGGCGTCTGCGCGACGAGCTTCCGCGTCTCGGCGTCCTCGGCGAGTTCCCGCAGGTACGCGACCTGCTCCTCGAGCACCCGCAGGTTCGCCCGCGTACGGCGGAGACGCTCGTGGACGTTCGCCAACCGCTCGCGGAGCTTGGTCGCATCGCGTGCGGTGCCCGTGGCGCTACTCCCCGAGTGTCACGCGAGCTCGATGGACAGCCCTCGCCCCGCGGGAGCGTAGCCGTCGCCGACCCGAGCGCGAAACAAACCTCGAGCGCGAAGTACCCCGGGTGGGATTCGAACCCACACTGACACGCTCTTGAGGCGCGTGGCTCTGCCGATTGGCCTACCGGGGCACGCCACGAGGATACGGCCTCGCACCCGCCGAGCCACGTGGGGGGTGCTAGGTTCCCGACCCGCCGCCGGGGAGGACGGGGCCACGGCGGCAACATGGGAGGTCCCCGTCGTCGCGGACGGTGATGGGTCGACCATGGTGATCACACCGACGAGGCTGCGTGCGGTGTTCGCCGCGTCCGGCCTCGTCCTCGGATTGTGGCTCACCGGCGTCCAACCGCCCGGGGCCGAGCCAGACCAGGCGTCGAGCGCGGCGACACCCGCCACCCCACCGATCGTGGCGACGGACAGCGAGGAGACGACCGACCCAGCACGGGCAGCGCCCACCGACCCGACCGACGACGCTCCCGCGGCGCAGCTCGCGGCGGCACCCGCGGTCGACCTCACCCCCGAGCTCCTCGGCCGTACCCGTGCGGAGCTGCGGACCTTCCCCGCGGAGTGGCCGATCGTGCGGGGGGTGTACTCGACGATGTGGAGCTTCGCCGGGGAGCGGTGGAACGACCTGATGGACCTGATCCGCACAACCGAGATCAACGCGATCGTCATCGACGTCAAGGATGACAACGGCATGATCGCGTGGAAGGACTCCCGCGTCGCGATCGCGCACGAGTCCGGCGCGGACAGCCACTCGGGCCAGTCCAAAGCGCGTGCGGCTTCGCGGATCCGCCAGCTGCGTCACGCCGGCGGCTACCCGATCGCCCGGATCGTGTGCTTCAAGGACCCGATCGTGGCGGCGGCGAAGCCCGAGCTGGCGATCAAGGCCGCCGGTGGGGGCGTGTGGCGCGACCGCAAGGGCATGGCGTGGCTGGACGCCAACAAGAAGGAGGCGTGGGACTACATCGTCGATCTCGGCCGTGAGGCCGCACGGATGGGCTTCCTCGAGATCCAGTTCGACTACGTGCGCTTCCCCACCGACGGGAACGTCGCCTCAGCCGTGTACGACGACGGCAAGACGGTCGACCCCGCCGCGATCCGGGCGTTCCTCGCCTACGCCCGGGAGCAGCTGCACGCCGAGGGGGTGCGGATCAGCGCCGACATCTTCGGGCTGACCACGTACAAGCAGGAGGGTTCCGGCGACGGTGACGGCACCGGGCAGCTCTTCGAGGACGTGATCAGCGAGGTGGATCACGTCTCACCGATGGTGTACCCGTCGCACTACTACCCCGGGAACTACGGCCTGGCCCGACCGGAGGCGCACCCCTACGAGGTCGTGGTCAACGCCATGCGCGAGGCTCAGGAACGTGTCACCGGCTACCGGGCCAAGGTCCGCCCGTGGCTGGAGGACTTCTCCCTGACCGTCCCGCACCACCCAGGCCGGGTCAGCGATCAGCTCCGTGCGACCTACGACAACGGCATCGAGTCGTGGCTGCTGTGGAACGCGCGGAACCGCTACAGCCGTGAGGCGCTGGCCCCCGTCCTGCGGCCCCGCGCGGTCCAAGCCCCACCGGAGCCTGCCGCGGAGGAGCCACCCGCGGAGACACCCACGCCGTTCGTGATGCTCCGCGGAGGACACATCGAATGATCCGCCGCGCTGTCCTCGCCACCGCTGCGGCCCTCATGGGTGCCTGTTCGGCCGCCCCGGTCGGCATGCAGCCACCCGCCGCCGCGCCCGTCCCCGACGCCACAGCCGCCGTGGATCGCGAGCCGGCTCATCCATCACCGGCCGAACCGGAGGTGACCGTCGTCGAGGTCGCCGACGACGAGCTGGCCGCAGCCGGGGTCAACGAGCTCGGACGGGTGCTGGTCGTCGAGTGGCACGACATCGGCGACCGCGACGGGCGCTGGGAGAACTCGCTGGCCACCTTCCGTGCGCAGCTGCGCGAACTCTACGACCGCGGCTACCGGCCGATCTCGGTCGACGAGTTCATCGACGGGACGTTCCCCATCCCGTTGGGGAGATCACCGGTGCTGCTGACGTTCGATGACTCCTACCGACAGCATTTCTTCTTCGCCGACGATGGCCACACCCCCCACCCCGATTCGGTGGTAGGGATCCTGCAGGCCATGGAGCGCGAGGACCCGACCTGGCGGGCACGGGCGACGTTCGCGTTCTACTGGCCGGTCCCCTTCCGCGACACCGACCGCGACACCATCGAGGCGAAGCTGCGCTACCTGGTCGCCAACGGGTTCGACCTGTCCAACCACACCTACAACCACGACAACCTCGCCGAGCTCACCGACGCCGAGGTGCAGGACAACCTCGCCCGGGCCGAGGCCGAGCTCGCCGAGGTGGTGGGGACCGACTACCGCGTGCGGTCGATCACGCTCACCCAGGGCATCTGGCCCAACAACCGCGAGCTGGCCATGCGCGGGGAGGCGAACGGCGTCCGCTACGAGCACGACATCGCTCTCCTGGTCGGCTTCATGCCGACCCGTTCGCCGCACCACAGCGAGTACGACCCCATGGCGGTGCAGCGGGTCCAGGCGTACGTCCCCGAGTTCGACAAGTGGGTCGAGTGGCTCGACGCCGAGCCGGGCCGCCGCTTCGTCTCCGACGGCGACCCGGCCACGGTGAGCTTCCCGGCGTCGTGGGCCGACGTCGCCCGCCCCCTTCCCGGCTTGGCCCCCCGCAGCTACGCGGAGGCATCGGCGGGGGCGGGCTGACGGGGTCTGGTCGCCGGCTCCAGGAGCGTGAGCGTCCCGGCGTCGGCGTCGAGGCGGGCGCGGACGCCGAGCGGCAGGGCCAGCTGACGGTCGACGTGCCCGATCGGCAGGCCGTGGAGGACGGGGATCCCCAGCCCGGCGACCGCGGCGCGGATGACCGCGGCGGTGGGCATCGACGGGCGGTCGGTCGGTGGGTGGCACCCGACCATCTCGCCGACGACCACGCCGGCGACGTGGTCGAGGATCCCGGCGCGGTGCAGTTGCGTCAGCGACCGGTCGAGCCGGTAGGGCGCCTCGTTGACGTCCTCGATGACGAGGATGGTCCCGTGGGTGTCGGGGGCGTCGCCGGTGCCCACCAGGGCGCACAGGACGCTGAGGTTCCCGCCCAACAGCCGACCCTCGGCGACCCCGCCAACGACCGTCTCGACCGGTGGATCGTCGGGTTGGGTGAGCATCCCGGCGGGGCGCGGGTCGGTGAGGAGTCGGCGCAGGTGCGCGCTGCTTGGACCCCCACCCAGCAGGTGCAGCCGACCCGCGAAGGGACCGTGCACCGTCACCAGGCGCAGACGCTGCCACGCCGCAACCAGCAGAGCGGTGACGTCGCTGAACCCCACGACCAGCTTGGGGTCGTTGCGCAGCGCCTCCCAGTCCAGCCGGTGGAGGATCCGGGTGACGCCGTACCCGCCGCGTGAGGCGATCACGGCCCGGATGCCGGGATCGCGGAACGCGGCGTTGAGGTCGGCGGCCCGGTCCTCGTCGGTGCCGGCGAGGTGGCCGTGCACGTCGTCGACGTGGGGGAACACCACCGGCTGGAGTCCCCACGAGCGCAGCTGAGCCAGACCGCGGTCGAGGCGATCGCGGTGCAGCACCGGGCTGCTCGGCGACACGATCGCGACGCGGTCACCGGGGCCCAGCGCCGGCGGGCGGACCACGTCGGTCACAGCAGGTCGGGGCGCTCCCACGGTCGCCCGCGGAGGTGGTGGTCGAGGAAGGCGAGCACCGTCCGGTACCACAAGCGCGCGTTCTGGGGCTTGGCGATCCAGTGGTGCTCGTCGGGGAAGTACAGCAGCTGAGCGTCGACGCCGTGGCGCGACAGGTCCGTCCACAACCTCAGGGCCTCGCTGATGGGCACGCGGTGGTCGTTCTCGCCGTGGATCACCAGCATCGGGGTCCGGATCGCGCCGACGTGCTGGTGTGGCGACTGCTCGCGGTACCGCCCCGGGTCGACGTAGGGATCGCCGAACTCGCGCTCCCACCACACGCCGAGGTCGGTGGTGCCGTGGAAGCCGTCCAGCGCCCACAGGCTGGCGTGCGTGACGATGGCGCGGAAGCGGTCGGTGTGGCCGGCGATCCAGTTGGCCATGTACCCCCCGAACGAGCCGCCCATCGCCGCGACGCGGGTCGCGTCGATGTCGTCGCGCCCCGCGGCGTGTTCGACCGCGGCGATCACGTCGGTGTAGGGCTCGGCGCCCCACCGTCCCCACCCCCGGCGGATCAGGTCGAGCCCGTACCCCGTCGACAGAGCCGGGTCCGGGCAGAGGACGGCGTAGCCCTGGGACGCCAGGACGTGCGGGTTCCAGCGCCAGTGCCAGCCGTTCCACGTCCCGAGCGGCCCACCGTGGATGAACACCACCAGCGGGGCTGGGCCGGCGGTCGTTGCGGCCGGCGGCAGGACCAGCCACGACCGGATCGACGTGCCGTCCGTGGCGCGCGCGGTGACTCGCTCGACGCGCCCGGGGCCGTGCAGGGCGGCCGCCGGTGAGGGGATCTCGCCCGGGGAGTGCTGATCGGGGGCGGTGGCGTCGAGAACGACCGGGTGCGGAGGACGCTGCATGGTCGCGCGGAGCGCCACCACCCGCTCACCGTCGCGCGTGGCGTCGACGTCGCTGTACGCCCCGCCCGCGGTAAGCCGGGTCACGCGACCGTCGTCGACCGACACGCGGAACACGGGCCGATGTCCGGCCTGGTCGGCGGTGAACAGCAGGGCCGCGCCGTCCGGGGTCCACACCGGCCGGTCGGGCCACAAGTCCACGTCGGCCACCAGCGTCCGCACGTCGCCGCGATCGAGGTCGACCACGACCAGGTTCGTGTCGGTGACCGTCTCCGGGTCACCCTGGAAGGTCCGCAGGCAGGCGACCGCGCGGCCGTCCGGCGAACATCGTGGGTCCGAGTACCAGTGGTCGTCGTGGTGCAGCAGGACACGTCGTTCGCGCGTGGCGACGTCGACGGCCACGAGGTCGAACGTGCGCTGGCGTGGGTCGTCGGCCAGCCGTTGCCAGCTCGTCACCACCGTGGCGCCGTCGGGCGTGACGTCGAAGACGGCGTTGTCGATGGCGAGCTGATCGCCGACGTCGGGGGTGAGGTCGCGGAGCTGGAGGCGGCCCTCGTCGCGGCCGGGGAGCTGCCCGTGCCACAGCCGTCGCTGGCGGGGCCCGAGCCAGTGGTCCCACCAGCGGATGGGGTAGGTGGTGAACAGCAGCGCGCGGACACCGGCGTCGCGTCGGGCGCGGTCCCGGCCGGCGTCGTCCTCCCAGGTCGACGCGCCCGGGTGGATTGGGACGCCCAGGATGACGTGGCCGGCGTCGCGGGCGACGGTCAGTCCGGCGAGGCCACCCGGCGGCTCGGCGACCAGCCGTGCTTCGCCGCCGGCGGTTGGGAGCAGCCACAGGTCGGCGGTGGTGTCGCTGTTCTCGGCGTCGTCGCGGCTGGCCCGTTCCGAGACGAACAGAAGGTCACCGGCGGGCAGGAACGCCGGGCTGGACTCCCCCCGCGGTGACCGGGTCAGTCGCCGGGGCTCGCGGGCGCCGTCGGGATCGAGCTCCCAGAGCGCGCTGGTGTAGCGCTTGCGGTCGTCGTCGGGGGTCGCGACCGCGACGACGAGGCGGGATCCGTCCGGGGACAGCCGCAGGTCGCTCAATCGCGGCATCGCCAGGAACGTGTCGAGGTCGAGCTGTTCAGGCACGCGTGGCTCCGGGGGCGGGGCGGGGCGCCGCGGCGTCGACGCCCGCGCGGAGGGCCCCGACCAGCGCAGCGACCCGGTCGGGCGCGCCGGCAGGGTCGCCGTCGCCGGCGGCACGCACCAACGCCGACCCGACGATGACCCCGTCGGCGTACCCGGCGACGTCACGGGCCTGTTGCGGCGTGGAGACACCGACCCCCACCAGGACCGGGAGGTTGGTGTGTTGGCGGATGCGCGACACCAGGTCGCGGGCCGACCGCCGTACCGCATCGACCCCGGTGACACCGAGCAACCCGGTGGCGTAGACGAACCCGGTCGAGGCCGCCGAGATCGCGGCCAGGCGCGCCTCCGAGCTGACGGACGCAGCGAGGAAGACCGTCTCGAGACCGGCGTCGCGCGCGGCAGCGAGCCAGGATCCGGACTCGCCGGCGGGCAGGTCGGGGAGGATCGCGCCTGACAGCCCCGCGTCGGCGCAGTCGCGGGCGAACGGGGCGAGCCCTCGGACCGCCGCGATCGTGAAGTAGGTCATGACCAGCGCCGGCGCTGGGGTGGCGGCCGTCACGCGGCGCGCCACGTCGAGGAAGTCGTCCACGCGGTAGCCGCGGTCGAGCGCGTGCTGGCAGGCCGCCTGGATGGTGGGCCCGTCCATGATCGGGTCGCTGAACGGGAAGCCGATCTCGAGCAGGTCCGCACCGGCCTCGTCGGCGGCGTGCAGGCACGCCACCGACGTGTCGAGGTCCGGGTAGCCAGCCGGGAGGTAGCACACGAGTGCGCGGCGGTCGTCCCGACGGCGGTCCTCGAGCGTGTCGCGCACGCCGGGTCGGTCGGGTCCGGTCACGCTTCGAGCCCTGTGAGGCGCGCGACCTCGTCGACGTCCTTGTCGCCCCGCCCCGACAAGGTCACCACGATCCGCGCCCCGTCGCCGAAGGCCACACGTCCGTGGTCGAGGAGCCAGCCGATGGCGTGGGCCGGTTCCAACGCCGGGAGGATCCCCTCGAGTTCCGCCAGCGTCCGGAAGGCGCGGAGCGCCTGCTCGTCGGTGGCGGCGACGTACTCGGCCCGGCCAGTGTCCTTCAGGTACGCGTGCTCGGGTCCCACCCCCGGGTAGTCCAGCCCCGCCGACACGCTGTGCGCAGGAAGCACCTGGCCGTCGTCGTCGACCAACGCGAACGAGCGCGCCCCGTGCAGCACCGCCTCACGCCCTTCTGTCAGCGTGGCTGCCGACCGCCCCGAGCCGAGCCCCTCCCCGGCGGCTTCCACGCCGACCAGCCGCACTCCCCGGTGCGGCACGAACGCGTGGAAGCTCCCTATCGCGTTCGACCCGCCGCCGACGCACGCGACGACCGCTTCGGGCAGCCCGCCGACGTGCTCGTCGAACTGGATCAGCGTCTCGTCACCGATGACACGCTGAAGGTCGCGGATCAGGGTGGGGAACGGGTGGGGGCCGACCACGGACCCGATCAGGTAGTGGGTGGTCTCCACGTTCGTCACCCAGTCGCGCATGGCCTCGTTGATGGCGTCCTTCAGGGTCCGGGTCCCGGCCGCGACCGGGATCACCTCGGCTCCCAGCAGACGCATCCGCACAACGTTCAGGCGCTGGCGGCGGCAGTCCTCCTCCCCCATGTAGATCATGCACCGCAGGCCGAACAGGGCGGCGGCGGTCGCGGTGGCCACGCCGTGCTGGCCGGCGCCGGTCTCGGCGATGACCCTCTCCTTGCCCATCCGGACGGCGAGGAGCGCCTGGCCGAGGACGTTGTTGAGCTTGTGGCTCCCGGTGTGGGCGAGATCCTCCCGCTTCAGGTACGTGGCCACGCCCGCTGCCTGTGACAGCCGCTCGGCCAGGTACAGCGGCGTGGGGCGCCCGCCGTAGTCGTGCTGCAGCCGGGTCAGCTCCGCCTCGAACGCGGGGTCGTTCCGCGCGGCCTCCCAGGCGGCCTCGAGCTGTTCGAGGGCGCCGACCAGGGCTTCGGGGACGAACTGTCCTCCGAAGCGGCCGAAGGTTCGGTCCGGGATGGCGTTCACCGGTACTCCGTCGCGGTGGTGGGCGATGCGCCGGCCGAGACGAACAGCGCGACCGCGGCGCGGGGGTCGGGCGCGGTGATCAGCGACTCGCCGACCAGCACCGCGTCGGCACCGGCCAGCGCGATCGCCCGCACGTCCTCGGGTCCGCTCAGGGCCGACTCGGCCACGGTGACGACCGAGTCGGGCAGGGCCGGGCGGACCCGCCCGAAGATCGTCTGGTCGACCTCGAAGGTGTTGAGATCACGGGCGTTGATCCCGACGATCGCGGCGCCCGCCTCGTAGGCGAGGGCAGCTTCCTGTTCGTTGTGGACCTCGACGAGCGCGTCGAGCTGCGCCTCGCGGCACGACTGGAGCAGTCGCTGGGTGTCGTGGGGACCGAGGGCGGCGACGACCAGCAGCACCGCGGAGGCTCCCGCCGCTCGGGCCTCCCACACCTGGTACGGCGCCACGACGAAGTCCTTGCGCAGGGTGGGGATCTCCAGCCGGGCGACCGCCGCCAGGTCGTCGAGGCTGCCCAGGAACCGGTCGGGCTCGGTCAGGACGCTGACCGCCGCGGCGCCGCCGTCACGGTACGCCTCTGCCTGGGCGACCGCGTCGAGCTCGGGCGCGAGGGGCCCGCGCGACGGCGACGCTCGTTTGATCTCGGCGATGACCGCCACGCCCGGCCCGCGCAACGCCACGTCCAGCGAGGGCCCGGGTGCGACCTGCAGCGCCCGTTCGCGGAGGGCGTCGAGCGGCTCGGCGTCCCGCGCGGCGTCGAGCCGGGCGTGGGCGCCGGCGACCAACTCATCGAGGTAACTGCTCACACGACGTCCCGGATGGGCGGGACCAGGGTCGGCGCCATGGTAGTGACTGGCCGCGGCGCGGTACCGGCTACGGCCCTGTCGCGCGGGGCGGGCGTGGCCGGTGCCAGGCCGTTGGCGTCCTGGGGGCCCAGGCTCCGCAGGAACGACAGCGTGAGGTCACCTGCCCGACGCAGATCGGTCGGGCGCAGATGCTCGGGGGTGTCGCGGGGCGAGTGGTAGACCTCGTCGAGGAACGTCCACAGAAGCGCCGCGGGGACGCGGCGGCGGGCGAACGGGCCGTGGTCGCTGATGTCTCCGCGCGTCTGGACCTCGTACCCGGTGAGACCGGTCTCGGCGGCCACGTGCTGCAGCCGCTGGGCGAGGGTGGCCGGGCCGACGTCGGACCAGCAGATACAGGTCACGTCGCCGTTGCCGACCATGTCCACGCTGAGTGCGGCGACCACCCGATCGGCGTGGCCCGCGGCGTAGCGGTCGGACCCGAGGTGGTGCTGGCGAGGCTCGGACGGCTGGTACTCCTCGGCGCCGAACGCGACCAACACCACCGGGACGCCCGTTTCCTCGTCGGCCAGCTCCCGAGCCACGGCCAGCAGCACCCCGACCCCGCTGGCGTTGTCGTTGGCGCCCGGAGACCCCGCCACGGTGTCGTGGTGGCCGCCGACGACCACGTGTGCTCCGCCGCGCGGGTCGAGGTCGCGCCACGCCACCACGTTGGCCGTCACGCCGCCCTGCGGGAGCGGGAACGGTTCCTCGACCACGCTCCAGCCAGCGCCCCCCAACCGGTCGGCGATCAGTTGGCGGGCCTGGCTGTCGGCGGGGCTGCCAGCGGGGCGCGGACCGAGCGCGGTCAGCGCATGCGCGGCTCGCATCGCAGCGTCCGCATCGAACGCCCCGCGGGTCGGTGAGGGTGCGTTTGGGCTCGGGGAGGGCGACGTCTGCGCGGCGGTGGGCGCACCCGCGTCAGAGGCCGTCGCGGTCGGCGACGTGGCCGGCTGGGCGCCGCCCGCGCACGCCACCGCCGCGAGCAGGAGCCCCGAGGCCAAGACGTGGACGGGGCGGGACACCGCCGGATGGTACGAGAAGCGGGGCGCCGGACGCCCCGGAGCGGGCTGGTTCAGAACGTGAGGATCTGGTAGCCCGCCACCACGAGCGAGCGGAAGCTCGGGTGACGTTTGTATTCATCCAGCAGCGTGACACCGGCCTCCCGGACGTCCTCTGTCGCGTCGAAGCTGTCCGCGCAGTAGCTGCACGCGCCCGCGATCGCTCCTCGAACCGACTCGTACAGTCGATGGGCGACGTGGTCGGGGTCGGAGAGCTTGCCGGGCCAGCGGGTTGCGGCACCGTCGAAGATCAGCGTCGCGTCGTCACCCGCCTCCGTGAACTCCCTGACCACCATCATGGCGTTGACCATGCGGGCCAGGTCGTCGTGCGACTCGGTGCCGGCGAACACCACGGTGGCGACCTTCACATCGACCCCTCTTTGTTGCGGACTCCGAGCGTGCCAGCATACGGTCGGGCCGAGGTCATGATCGACCCCCCAGCGCAGGATCCACCATGTCTGACATCTCGATCCTCGGATTCGCCGGGAGTTTGCGGGAGGGCTCCTACAACCGGGCGCTGCTCGACACGGCGGCGGGACGGGCGCCAGAGGGCATGCGCATCGAGATCTTCGATCTCGCGTCGATCCCGCTGTACAACCGTGACGTCGAGGTGCAGGGCGACCCCGAGCCGGTGGCCGAGTTCAAGCGACGCATCGACGCGTCGGATGGCGTGCTCATCGCCACGCCCGAGTACCAGCACGGCATCCCGGGGGTCTTGAAGAACGCGCTCGACTGGGCGTCACGCCCGCCGGGACAGTCGGTCATGGAGGGCAAGCCGGTGGCGATGATGGGGGCGAGCCCGAGCCCGGTCGGGACCGCACGGGCGCACCTGCAGCTGCGGCGCACGCTGCTGTACCTCGAGGCGGACATCGTCAGCACCCCGGAGGTGCTCGTCTCGTCGGCGTCGGAGAAGTTCGAGGACGGCCGTCTCGTCGACGAGGACAGCCTGGGGTTCCTCGACCAGCTCCTCGAGACGTTCGCCGACCACATCCGCCAGCGTTGACGTTGGCGGACCGCGGTGGTCAGCCGGACAGGCGCTCTGCGGCTCGGACCGCGGTGAGGAGCGCCATCGCCTTGCTCCGCGTCTCGGCTTCCTCGGCCGGAGGATCACTGTCGGCGACCACACCGGCGCCCGCCTGCGCGTACGCGACGCCGTCGCGGAGCACCAGCGTGCGGAGCGCGATGCAGGTGTCGACGTTCCCGGACAGGTCGACGTACCCGATGGCGCCTGCGTAGGCCCCGCGGCGGGTGGGCTCGAGCTCGTCGATGATCTCCATCGCCCGCACCTTGGGAGCGCCCGACACCGTGCCGGCCGGGAACACCGCGCGTAGGACGTCGACAGGGGTCACGTCGGCCCGCAGCGTCCCGGTCACTCGGCTCACCAGATGCATCACGTGCGAGTAGCGCTCCACGACCATCAACTCGTCCACGCTGACGGTCCCGACCTCGCAGACCCGGCCGAGGTCGTTGCGGCCCAGGTCCACCAGCATCACGTGCTCGGCGCGTTCCTTGTCGCTGGTGAGTAGTTCGCCTTCGAGGCGACGATCCTCCTCGAGCGTCGGTCCGCGCGGTCGTGTCCCGGCGATCGGCCAGGTCTCCGCACGCCTGCCTTGGACGCGGACCAGGGCCTCCGGCGACGAACCGACGATGTGCAGCTCGCCCAGGTCGAACAGGAAGAGGTACGGTGATGGGTTGATCACACGCAGCATCCGGTACACGTCGAACGGCGATGCGCGGGTCGGCACCCCGAAGCGCTGGCTGGGCACGACCTGGAAGACGTCGCCCGCGGCGATGTGCTCCTTGGCGCGCGCCACCATCGCCTGGTACTGGCCGGGCGTGAGGTTCGACTGGGCATCCTCGACCGGCTCGGTCGACGGAGGCTCAGCCAGGGTGGAGGGCGCGGCGGCGGCCAGACGCGCGACGAGCCCGTCGGTCATGCCGCAGGCCTGGTCGTACTGGTCGCCAGGATCGTCGCCGATCACGACGTTGGTGACGACGGTGAGCTTTTGCAGGAGGTGGTCGACCGCGACGACGTGGCGCGGGAAGAGCATCACGACGTCGGGGATGTGCAGGTCGTCACGGCCGGTGATCGGGATGCGTTCGATCTCGCGGACGGCATCCCAGCCGATGTACCCGACGGCGCCGCTGTGCAGCGGCGGCAGGCCGGGGATCGCCGGGCCGGTCAGCGCACGGGTCACCTTGTCGAGCGCGTCCAGCGGCCCGGTCGCGTCCCGGGCCGCGGCCGGCACGCCACCGTCCCACGACACCGTCCCGTCGCGGCCGCGCAGGATCAGGAACGGCTCCAGCCCAACGAACGAGTACCGGCCCCAACGCTCGCCGTGCTCGGCCGACTCGAGCAGGAAGGACGGCCCCCGACCCGAAAGCTTGGCGTAGACGGACAGCGGGGTCTCGAGGTCTGACAGGATCTCACGCCAGACCGGCACGACCGCGTGGTCACCAGCCAACCGTAGGAACTGCTCGCGCGACGGCCGGTGACTGGTCACTTGCCGTCGACCGCCCCCTCGGCCAGGTCACGGTGGAAGCAGGTTCGTTCGCCGGTGTGGCAGGCCGGGCCGCTCCCGGCGTCGACCAGGACCAGAAGGGTGTCCCCGTCGCAGTCGGCCAGGATCTGCTGCACCTTCTGGATGTTCCCGGAGGTCGCGCCCTTGTGCCACAGCTCCTGCCTGGACCGTGACCAGAACACCGTCTCGCCGCGCTCGAGGGTGAGGGCGAGGGACTCGTCGCTCATCCACGCCACCATCAGCACCTCGCCGGTGTCGTGTTGCTGCACCACCGCGGGGATCAACCCGCGGTCGTCGAACCTCAGGTCGGTGATCGACAACGGCATCCGGTCTCCGGGCTGGCGCGGTCACGCAGCGTACTTGACCGCCTATCTTCGTTCCCACGACCGCTGACCCACTCTCCCTGCGCTTCTTTTTAAGCGCCCATCGGCTCGATCCGCCCGTGGGCCCGACGGCGCGGTGTGGACGCGAGCCGGGCGTGCGACTCGGCGACCAGCGCGGCGCGGATCGAGGCCGTGGCCGCGTCGGTCCGTCGGCGGGCGAGAACGGCATCACGGATTGAGGCGTGACCGCGATCGGCGCCAGCAGGGATGCGGCCGAGCGTGGCCGATGGGTTGGAAATGACCGGATGGGTTCGGCGGGTCGCGTTCGCCATCACGGGGACGCCGGGCCGCGTCGGGCGTTGGTGTCTTCGCCTCCGAGGAGAGCCTGGGCAGCGACCACGGCGTCCCGCAGCGCCTCTTCGCGTGCACCGTCGGCTCGGCTGCCCGCCAGTACCCCCGCGAGGAAGGTGGATAGGGGTGCGAAGCGTCGCTCCGATGCGTGGGCGACCTCGCGGGCGAGCGCGAGCAGTGTCCGCTGCTCCTCTTCGGTGAGCGGCGCGACGCCGAGCGTGTGGGCGTAGCTGTCCAGCCAGTCGTGCATCGCGGCCCCGTCTCGTCGCTGAGGCGTAGGGTAGGAGTGCAACGATGTGCAGATGCCTGCGGTGAGCGGCCTGGTCCTCGCCGGGGGGACGAGCCGTCGTATGGGCCGGGACAAGGCGATGGTGTGCGTGGACGG
This sequence comes from Actinomycetota bacterium, assembly GCA_019347675.1. Lineage (NCBI taxonomy): Bacteria > Bacillati > Actinomycetota > Actinomycetota bacterium. The sequence continues at coordinate 68,283 of JAHWKW010000002.1, forward strand.
CGAACCGTTCGCGGATCCGGCGGTGCTGGCTTGGATGCGGCGGCAGTGGCGAGGCGGGGCGGTTCTCCGGATGGCACGACGGCGGCCGAGGACCTGGCGCGATGAGCGACCTGCCGCGACCGGGTCCCCGCGTCCGCGTGGTTGTGGCCCGCCACGAGGCTGGTCGCCGCCAGGAGCGGGCGGACGTCGTCGCCACCGAGGAACCGCTGGAGATCCGGCTCACCTCCCGCACGGGGGCGGTGCAGCGGCTCGCAGTGACGATGCGGACACCGGGCGCGGATTTCGAGCTCGCCGTTGGGTTCCTCGTCGGGGAGGGCGTCATCGCCGGAGGAGACGCCGTCGCGTCGGTCCGGTACTGCGTCGACCGTGGTCTCGACGAGGACCAGCGCTTCAACGTCGTGACGGTCAACCTCGACCGTCCGGAGCTGCCCGACCTCCGCGGTCTCGAACGGCACTTCACCACGACGAGCGCCTGCGGCGTCTGTGGTCGTAGCTGCCTCGAGTCGCTGGAGACACGCGGCACGAGTATGGCGGCGCCCGGCCCGGTGATACCTTCCGAGACGCTGACGTCCCTGCCTGGACGGCTGCGTGCGGCGCAGCCCGTCTTCGACCGGACGGGAGGACTGCACGCGGCGGCGTTGTTCACCGCCGCCGGTGAGCTCGTTGCGGTCCGTGAGGACGTGGGCCGGCACAACGCCATGGACAAGCTCGTCGGCTGGGCGGCGTTCCAAAAGCGCCTACCGCTTGAAGGTCACCTCGTGCTCGTCTCCGGGCGGGCGAGCTACGAGCTCGTGCAGAAAGCCGCGACGGCGGGCGTACCGGTGCTGGCAGCGATCTCCGCTCCGAGCAGCCTCGCCATCGAGATCGCCGAGAGGTTCGGTCTCACCCTCGTTGGCTTCCTCCGCGACGATCGCTTCAACGTCTACTCGGGCGAGGATCGCATCGGCCCGGCGCAGTCGCTGTCACGTCGGGCCGCCACCTGACGGGCCGGCTCGCCGACGGCCGATCGGTCGTGGGTGTGATCCTCGTGCCAGTCGCCGCTCGCACCGCCGGTCTTGTCGACCAGACGGAGGTCGGTGATGCGCACGCCGCTTTCGACGGACTTCACCATGTCGTAGACGGTGAGCGCCGCAACCGCGGCGGCGGTGAGCGCCTCCATCTCCACCCCTGTGCGGTCGGTGGCGTGAGCGTCGGCGACGATGTCGACGGTGCCAGCGTCGGGTTCCACGTCCACGTCGATGTGAACATGGGTGAGGGAGACGGCGTGACAGAGGGGGATGAGGTCGGACGTGCGCTTGGCCGCCTGGATCCCGGCGATGCGGGCGATGGCAACGACGTCGCCCTTCGGTAGGCGCCCGTCGGCGATGAGACGGACGGTCGCCGGCGAGCACGCGACGCGGCACGCCGCTCGGGCGGTGCGGTGGGTGATGTCCTTGGCGCCGACGTCGACCATGCGCGCCTGGCCGGCGTCGTCCAGGTGCGACGGTCGGGTCATCACTGGTCCGACAGCAGGTGCACGCGGACGGCTTCCCCCTCGGCGATCCTCGGACGGTCCGCGGGTACCTCCGCCAGAGCGTCCGCGTCGGCCAGAGCTCTCAGCATGTGCGAACCCTGGCCGCCACACGGCTCGGCTTCCAGGCCGGATGAGGTCTCCCGCAGGCGGACACGCAAGAAGGTGCGTCGCCGCGCGGAGCCGCGCAGATCGCGGGCCGCGGTGGCCCACAGAGACGGGCGGGCCAGCTGCCTCCTGCCGTGCAGGGTCCGTAGGATCGGGACCGCGAACATCTCGAAGGAGACGAACGCCGACACGGGATTGCCGGGCAGGCCGAGGACGGTGGTGGTGCCGATGCGCGCGTGCACCTGGGGCTTGCCGGGTTTCATGGCGAGCTTCGCCGTGCGTGTCTGCCCCAGCGAGGCGAGCGCCTCCGGCAGGTGGTCGTAGCGCCCGGCGCTCACGCCACCGGTGACGAGCACGAGGTCGGCGCTGGCCGCAGCCTCGGACAGCGCGTCGCGGAGGACCGCGGGGTCGTCGGCGATCGGGCCCCGGGCGTGAGCGTGTGCGTCCTCCCCCGTCGCGCAGGCGACGAGCATCGGACCGTTCGAGTCGTACAGCTGCCCCGGCCCGAGGGCCCGTCCGGTTGGCACGACCTCATCGCCGGTTGACAGCACGACCACCCGCGCGCGGCGGTGGCAGTCCACGGTCACCGCACCGACCGCCGCGAGCAGCGCGAGGATCCGTGCGTTGACGCGCGTACCCGCGACGACGACGACCTGGCCCGCGCGGACGTCCTCGCCGATCCCGCGGACGTGCTCGCCCGTCCGTGGTGCCCGGTGGATGAACACGGTGCCGTCCCGCTCGGTGGTCACCTCCACGGGGATCACCGTGTCGGCGCCACCAGGCACGGGTGCGCCAGTCATGATGCGCAGGGCCGTGCCCGCCCGGAGCTCGGGGAGGTGGGGTGAGCCGGCGGCGATCTCACCGGCGACGTCGAGCGCGACGGGATGCTCCCCGGAGGCGGTGTCGACGTCGGCTGCACGGACCGCGTAGCCGTCCATCGCCGCGTTCGGGAAGCCGGGCAGGTCCACACCGGCTGCGACGTCGCGGGCGAGGGTGCGGCCGATCGCGTCGTGGACGGGGACGGGTTCGACCGGCAACGGCGCGACCCCCGTCAGGACGTGGTCGCGGTAGGCCTCGAGCGGTTCCGGCTCGCCGACCTCGGTCACCGTCGTGCGCGCCAAGCCTCGGAAGGGGGACACTGCGTCTCCTCAGCCGCCGATGTAGGACATCTCGACCCGGCCGTCGCGGGCCTCCACGGGTGCGCGCAACTCCGAATACCGGTCGTCCCGGCGCGTCCAGATGCGCGCGATCGTCGCCGCGAGGCGCTCGTCGTCGGCTCCGGAGCGCAGGATGGCGCGCAGGTCGTGCCCACGCGAGGCGAACAGGCAGGTGAACAGCTCGCCGACGGGGGACAGTCGCACCCGCACGCAAGATCCGCAGAACGGTCGGCTCACCGAGGCGATGACGCCGAACTCACCGGCCCCGTCGAGGTAGCGGTAGCGGGTGGCGACCTCGCCAGGCACCGTTGGAGACACCGGTGCGGCGGGGAAGCGGGAGGTCACCCGCTCGACGATCTCACTGGCCGGCACCACGTCGTCGACGGCCCAATGGTTGGTGGTGCCCACGTCCATGTACTCGATGAATCGGATCGTGAGTCCGTGGTCGCGTCCGAACCGTGCGAGGTCGACCAGGTGGCTGTCGTTCATCCCGCGACGGACCACGGTGTTGACCTTCACCGGGCGCAGCCCCGCCCGGTGGGCAGCGGCCAACCCGTCGAGGACCCGGGCGACGGGGAAGCGGCTGTCGCTCATCGCGGTGAAGGTGTCGGGGTCGAGCGCGTCGAGGCTGACGGTGACCCGTCGCAGGCCGGCGGCAACGAGCCCGTCGGCGTGGGCGGCCAGCAGGATGCCGTTCGTGGTGATCGCGACGTCCTCGATGCCCGCCACGTCGGCAAGCATCGCGACGAGCCGCGGCAGGTCCCGCCGCAGCAGGGGTTCGCCGCCGGTGAGACGGATCTTGCGCACGCCGAGCGTCGCGCAGATCGTCGCGATGCGGGTGATCTCCTCGAAGGTCAGCAGCTGGGAGCGGTCGACGAAGGCGAAGTCCGCCCCGAACGCCTCGCGGGGCATGCAGTACGGGCAGCGGAGGTTGCACCGGTCGGTGACGGAGACGCGCAGGTCACGCAGCGGACGACCGAGCGCATCGTTCGTCGTCATCGGGGCCTCCTCCGCGCGGTCCACGGCGAGACTACGCGCCGGTCCGGGCGGTCGGCAGCGCAGGTGCCGTCGGCGCCAGCACGCGCGGGGCGTGCGCGAGGACGAGCGCCACCGCGGTGGCGACGGCGAGGTTGCCGGTGGCCAGCCCGATGCCGCCAGCCACGAGGGCATGGGTCAAGTCGCGTCCCCGGAGGTCGGCGACGAGGAGCGCGTGGCGCAGGCCGGCGTAGGCGAGGAACCCACCGAGCGCCCAGACCGGCAGGGCCCCGAACAACGCGAGCACCTGTCGGGGGAGGGTGATGCCGACGACGAGGAGAGTTGCGCCTAGCACGACGTTCATACCGGCGTTGCGCGCACCGAGCCGCACGTGCGCCGTGAAGCCGCTCGAGCCGTGGCACATCGGCATCCCGCCGAGGAAGGCCGAGCCGACGTTCGCCAATCCGGCGGAGATCGCGACGCGCGACGGCGTCACCCGACCGGCGCGGTCGCCGAAGTGCTCGCGGGCGAGGTCACTCACCCCGACGACGGCGTTGCCGAACGTCAGCGGGAGCTGCGGCACGACGAGGAGCGCGAACGCCGCCGGGAGCGCCCCAAGGTCCGGCATCGCCGGCACCGGAATCGACGGCGAGATCACACCGAGCTGCGGTGCGGCGGCCGCCACCGAGACGACCGTGCCGACGGCGACGCCGGCGACCCCGGTCCCGTACCAACGGCGCCACGCGACCACCGCGACGACCGTCGTGGCGACGACGAGCAACCAGAGGCCCCGCGCGGGCGGCGGCGGCCTGGTGAACACCGGCGGCGGAGCCGCGACGAGCCGCAGCGCCGACAGCACCAGCAGGCCTCCCACCCCCAACTGCAGCGAGCGGATCACGGGCTTGGTGAACCACGCGGCAAGCCGTGGGGTCCACCCGGTCGCCGTCAGCAGCAGCAGGCAGACCCCGACGAGCAGCCCGCCGGCGTGCACGAGATCGGCGGACAGGCCCTGACCAACGGCGATGGCGGTGAGCGCCTTCAGGGGCTGAACCGGCCACGGCAGCCGGAAGCGGAGTCCCGACAGGATCACAAGGAGCCCTGCTGCGACGAGCACCGGTCCGGGGCGCAGGCCGTTCACGACGATGAGGGCGGCGCTGAGCGGGACGAACACCCCGAGATCGGCGACCGCGCCGGACAGGTCACCGACCGTGGGTCGCACGGACCTGCCGACGGTGGGCGTCATCGTTGCTCGTCGTCGACGCCGACCCACCGTGCGCCGTCGGCGGCGACCTCACGCTTCCAGACGGGGACGCGGTCCTTCACCGCCTCGAGCGCGTACCGGCATGCCTGGAAGGCCTCCTGGCGGTGCGGAGCCGAGCAGGCGACCGCGACGGTGTGGGCACCCACCGGCAGGTCACCGACCGCGTGGACCATCGCCACGCCGCGCACGGCCGGCCACCGCTGGATGACCTCCTCCGCGATGGTGCGCATCGTCGCCGTCGCCATCTCCCCGTACGAGCTGTACTCGAGGCGCTCCACCGCGGAGAACCACTCCGAGTGGTTACGGACGGTCCCGAGGAACAGCACCGTGGCACCGGCCGCATCCGAAGACACGGCCGACAGCACCTCGTCGACGGGCAGGTCCGCGTCGCGGACGTCGACGAGCACCCGCGGGTCATCGTCCGCACCACCGGCGACCGGTGGGAGGACCGCGATCTCGTCACCGTCGCTGATCGGGAGCCCGTCGGAGGCGATCTCGAGGTTGACCGCGACCTGCGACCGCTCCACGATCGCGGCCGCGTCCGGTAGCCGCCGGCTGAGCTTCGCGATGAGCTCGCCGACGGTGACGACGCCTTCGACGTCGATGTGGAGCTCGCGGGCGCCGGCGCGCTCCGCGAGAGCCCCGAACAGCCGCACCCGCAGTGTCACGTCGTGGTCTCCGCCCGGTGCGCGGTCTCCCCCGCCAGCAGCTGGAGAGCGTGCGGGACGGTGCCGAGGACCGCGGTGAGCGACTCGCGGGCCCCGCGCACGCTGCCGGGGAGGTTGACCACCAAGGTCGTACCGATGGTGCCGGCGCGTCCCCGGGACAGGTCCGCCAGCGGCGTGGAGACCCGGCCAGCGGCGCGCATCGCCTCGGCGAGTCCCGGCACCTCACGGTCGACGACGTCCCCGGTCGCCTCAGGGGTGACGTCCCTCGGTCCGAGGCCGGTGCCGCCCGTGGTCACCACGAGGCAGGCGAGGTCGGCCAGTTCGGTCAGGTCACGGACGATGCTGGCCCGTTGGTCGGCGACCGTGCGGCGCGCGACCACCTCGAACCCGGCGTGCTCGAGCAGTTCCACGACGGTGTCACCGGAGCGGTCCTCCCGCGTCCCGGCCGCGACGCCGTCGCTCACCGTGAGCACCGCGGCCGTCCGTGTCGGGCTCACCGGGGCCACGTGACGCCCGTCAGCGTGTCGGCTCGGGCAGTGCGCGGCGGTTGCCGGCGCCGACGACCGCGGGACGGTCGGTGACCTGGGCGGCGCCGTGCCCGGCGCGCTGGTGGCGGAACGTCGCCCGCGGATCGCGGGCGGAGCGTGTCCCGGCGTGGAAGACGGCGAACCGCAGGCTCACCGTTCCCATCGTTCCCGCCACCCCCGCCACCGCACGGTTGAGGCGCGACGAGCCCGGCAGCAAGCGCAGCGCGAGGCTCGTCGCGGTCGCTGCCTTCGCCAGGCGCCACATCGCCCCTGATGCGCCGTCGTGGTACGGCTCCCCCACCTGCTCCCGATCGGCCTGCTTCTCGACGAACTTCCCGAGCAGCAACTCACCGAGCGCGCCGACGATACCGAAGTTGCGGACGACACGGCTCTCCTCATCGTTGAGGTCCATCAGATCCAAGGCGGATGCCGCGGCGAGCACCGCCGAGGCCATGAACAGCGGCGGGAGGCTGCGGCGCGCGCACTGCCAGGCGGGTACCGCGGTGTTCGCGACGAGCACGCCCGTGTAGCCCGCGAGTGGCGGACCCAGCAGCCCCGCCCCGATGGTCGTGCCATCCTCGACGAGACCGAATATCCGCCGCGAACCGTGGCCGTCGAGCCGCGAGCGCAGCAACCGTGCGGCGACGGCCGCCGAGCCCAGCCCGGCGCTGGCAGCCAGCACCCACGATCCGACGCTCATCGGTGACGTCGGCCGGAAGACACGGAGCATGTTCAGGAAGCGCTTCGGGCGTCCGAGGTCCTCGATGAGCAGGCCCGTGCCGACCGTCGTCCCGAGTGCGGCCATCCACCGGCAGCGGTCCACCAGACCGACGAGCTCATCGTCGGAGCGTGCCACCGCGGCCAGCAGCGCCGCCGCGCCGGCCAGGCCCCCGACGTAGAAGTACGCCGGCACCGACCAGATCCACACCGGCTCCTTCAGCACCGGTCGGTCGAAGTAGGTGACGTCACCGGTTGCGGCAGCCCGACCGTCGGCCGACGGCTTGCGATGCCAGACGTCGTAGGGCGACGGGCCGGCGAGCTCGTCACCGTGGGCACGGGTCCCGGGCTCGATCCGCATCCGAGAGCCGACACCTTCGAGTACGCCGACCTGCGGATCGATGTCCCGACGCTGGCCCGTCGTGCCGACCGGTCCGTCGCTGGTCACGACGACCTCCTCGCCGCGAGCACCGCACCGACCGCCGCGGCGAGCATGCCGACCGTCCCCGCAGCGACCCCCGCCCAGGACTGGAGCTGCTTCTTCGTGGGCACCACCGGATCCGGTGGGAGGTTGTACACCTCGGGCTCGTCCACGAGCAGGAAGAAGGCGTTCAGCCCCTCCGTGCCCGGCTGGTTCGCCACGTCGACCCCGTACAGGTACGCCTCGGTCACCCCCCGCCCGTGGAGCGTCTCGACGCGTTCTGCAGCGATGACCCGTAGCTCATCGATGTCGCCGTAGATGATCGAGTCGGTGGGACACGCCTTGGAACATGCGGGTTCCATGCCGTCCTGGAGCCGGTCGTAGCAGAGCGTGCACTTCCAGGCGCGGCCGTCGTCGGGACGACGGTCGACGACCCCGAAGGGGCAGGCCGGGATGCAGTACCCGCAGCCGTTGCAGACGTCGGGCTGGATGAACACCGAGTCGAACTCCGTGCGCACGATCGCGCCGGTGGGACAGACCTCCAGGCAGCCCGCCCGCTCGCAGTGCTTGCAAACGTCCGACATGAGCAGCCACGAGAAGTCGCCGAACCCGGTGGACTGCCCGGACAGCGGCACCGGCCGTTCGACGAACGCGACGTGACGCCAAGTGGTCGCACCCAGGTCGAGCGTGTTGTCGTAGCTCATCCCTGTGAAGAAGAAGCCGTCGTCGGGGAGTTGGTTCCACTGCTTGCAGGCGACCTCGCACGCCTTGCAGCCGATGCAGACGGTGGTGTCGGTGAAGAATCCCGTCGCCATGTCACCCGTCCTTCACGTCGGGGCAGCGGTCGGGACCCATGTCAGAAGTCCTCGAACTGCTGGCTCTGCCCGCTGCGCAGCCCATGGCGGGTCTCGGGCTTGGTGCCGCGCACCGCGTCGGCGTCGCGGCCCTCGCCGGGGTCGGCCCTGGGTCCGCCGAGGGGACCGGAGGTCGGGGCACGCCGCTTCCTGCTGCGGCGTCCCGGACGGATGTCGCAGGTGAGGGCCTTCGACTCCTGGATGGAGACGTTCGGGTCGGCGACGAAGCCGATGAGCTCGTTGACGACGTCGCCGGTGACCAGCCCGTGCGTCCCCCAGTGGTAGGGCAGTCCGACCTGGTGTACGACACGGTCTCGGCCTTTGCCCAACCGCAAGGGCCGGACGCGGTCGGTGACCAGCACGCGGCACTCGATCTCACCGCGTGCCGTGCGGATGGCGGCCCACCCGCCGTTCTCCAACCGTCGTTCCAGGGCCAGCTCCGGTGAGACCTCGCAGAACAGCTCCGGCATGAGCTCGCTCAGCCACGCCACCCAGCGGCTCATCGCCCCGGCGGTGTGGTGCTCGGTGAGCCGGTACGTGGTCAGCACGAACGGGAAGTCGGGGTCGTCGACGTGGCGGTGGTAGGGGTTGTCGCGCCGGTTCCACTCGAGGCGAGCGGGGTTGGCCTTCTGCGCGTACAGCGGGTTGTCGAAGACGGACTCCTGGGGCTCGTAGTGCGTCGGCAGCGGGCCGTCCAGCAGCCCGGTCGGCACGTAGAGCCAGCCCTTGCCGTCGCTCTGCATGATGAACGGATCGTTGCCGGCGACCGCGTCCGTGCCGAGCGCCTCCGGGTCGGGGCGGAAGGAGGGCTTGCAGGTGGCCGGGAAGTCCGGCACGTCCTCGCCGACCCAGCGGCCATCGTGCTCTCCCCACCACACGTAGCGCTTGCGCTCCGACCACGGTCGGCCGTCGACGTCGGCCGACGCGCGGTTGTAGAGGATGCGGCGGTTGTCGGGCCAGGCCCAGGCCCACTCCGGGGCGACCCAGCTCTGCTCCGAGGCGGGCTTGCGCCGGGCGGTCTGGTTCACACCGCCGGCGAAGCAGCCCGAGTAGATCCAACAGCCGCAAGCCGTGGACCCGTCAGCCTCCAACGCATCGAAGTCGGGCACCATCTCGCCCGACTCGACGACGTAGCCGTTGATCTCTTGGAGCACCGCCTCGGCGTCCGGCTCCGCGTCGTCATGCTCGGTCGGGTACTGCCAGGCCAGGTCGCGGATCGGGGCGTCCTCGGGGCGCTCCGAGGAGGCGTAGCGCTCCTTCAGCCGCCGGCCGAGGTGGTAGGCGAACCACAGCTCGCTGCGGCAGTCGCCGGGCGGACGGATCGCCTGCTCCTTCCACTGCAGCAACCGCTGAGTGTTGGTGAACGTCCCCTGCTTCTCGGTGTGGGCGGCGCACGGGAAGAAGAACACCTCGGTGTCGATGTCCTCCGGACGGACCTCCCCCCGGTCGATCTCGGGGGCGACCTTCCAGAACTCCGCCGTCTCCGTCGGCGCGAAGTCCCGCACCACGAGCCACTTCAGCTCGCGCAGACCCTTGCGGTGCAGCGCCCCGTGCATCGAACCGACCACCGGGTTCTCCCCGACGACGAGGTAGCCCTCGACATCCCCGTCGGCCATCGCGGCCACCGTGGCCATGTGCGAGTGGTCCCCGCCCATCCGTGGCAGGTGGTCGAAGCACCAGTCGTTCTCCGGCGTCGCCGCGTCGCCGAACCAGGCCTTCAGCAGCGAGACCGTGTAGCAGTCGAACTTCGCCCACCAGCCCATGCCCGACTGGTTGTGGCCGATGTAGTCATCGAGGGTGCGGTCGTAGGCCGCCTTCGGCATCGGCAGGTAGCCGGGCAGGATGTTGTACAATGTCGGGATATCCGTCGATCCCTGGATCGACGCGTGGCCCCGCAGCGCGAGGATCCCTCCTCCGGGACGTCCGATGTTGCCCAGCAGAAGCTGGAGGATCGAGGCGGTGCGGATGTACTGCACCCCCTTCGAGTGCTGCGTCCATCCCACCGCGTAGCAGAACGCGCTCGTGCGCTCCCGTCCGGAGTTGTCGCACAGGGCCTCCGCGACCTCCACGAACTGGTCGTCGTCGATGCCGCAGATCTCGGCGACGACCTCCGGGGTGTAGCGGGCGAAGTGCCGTTTCACGATCTGGAAGACGCAGCGGGGATGTGCGAGGGTCTCGTCGCGTTCCGCCTCGTGGACCCGTTGACCACGCTGGGTCTCCGGTTCGCCGGCGAAGAGCTCACGCTCCCCCGCGGCCGGTTCGACGCTGATGTCCCCCGCGTACATCCAGGAACTTGGGTCGTACTGACCGCTCCTGGGATCCCAGCCGCTGAACAGGCCGTTGAGGTCCTCGGTGTCACGGAACTCATCGGAGACAACCACCGGAGCGTTCGTGTACTCCACCACGTAGTCGCGGAAGAACCGTTCGTTGTCGATGACGTACCGAACCAGCCCACCGAGGAAGGCGATGTCGGTCCCGGCACGGATGGGAACGTGCAGGTCGCAGACCGCGCTGGTCCGCGTGAACCGTGGGTCGACGTGGATGATCGTCGCACCGCGTCGCTTGGCCTCCATCACCCACTGGAACCCGACCGGATGGCACTCGGCCATGTTCGAACCCTGGATGACGATGCAGTCGCTGTTCTGCAGATCCTGCTGGAAGGTCGTCGCACCGCCCCGACCGAAGGAGGTCCCCAGACCGGGGACCGTGGACGAGTGTCATATCCGCGCCTGATTCTCGATCTGCAACGCACCGAGCGCGGTGTAGAGCTTCTTCAGCAGGTAGTTCTCTTCGTTGTCCAGCGTCGCCCCACCGATGTGGGCGAAACCGAGCGTGCGGCGCAGGGGCGTGCCGTCGGCGTCCTCCCACCGCAGCGTTCGGTCACGGGTGTCCCTGATACGGTCGGCGACCATGTCCATGGCGGTGTCGAGGTCGATCTCCTCCCACTCGGTCGCGCCGGGGCGCCGGTACAGCACGGTGTGCACGCGGTGGGCACCCGTGACCAACTGGAAGGTCGCCGCCCCCTTCGGGCAGAGCTTGCCGAGCGAGATGGGCGAGTCGGGGTCGCCCTCGATGTCGGTGATCCGACCGCCCTGGACGTAGACGACCTGACCGCAACCGACCCCGCAGTACGGGCAGATGGTGCGTCTCACCTCATCGGCGTTGCGGGTCCGAGCCACCGTCTGGCGGCCGGACATCGCCGTGGCGCCCAGCCCCAACAGATCCCGCTGGCGGACCTGGCGCAGCACCGGCCAAGCCAGAACCGTGTCCCGCCAACCCGAAGCGCCCATGTGAACCTACGCGGCCTCCCCTGCAGGCGACCGTAAGCACATCTGGCACCGCCAAGCAAGAGTGCGGTTTCCGTCCGTTACGAGCGGGCGACCCGGTTCGTGCGCTCGGACGCAGATCCCATCACAGTCAAGGGTGCGGTCTCCGACACCCGCAGCGCATGGACCTCGACTTCGACGACGCCGACCACTGCGGGTGCGGTCCACGGGTCCCGCGCGACGTCCCGCACCGCCCCGACCACGGAGAATCGGTTCAAAGGTCCTCGTCCGCGTCGGCGAGCGCCTCGAGCCGAACAACGCCGCCCGCCGGACACTGCCCACACAACGAGGTTGTTGGTCGCGGCCAGCGAGCGAGTCGGGACGCGATCCCGTTGTCTCCTGCGCTGCAGGGAGCGCCCCAGACGCAGAACACCGCCGTCAACAAGTGGTGATGTTGACGCGATGCCAGGAGTTGTTGACGTAACCCTTGAAGTTCCATACTGACGTCGGATGTTCCGGCTGGGTCTTGCCAGCCGCGTCCATGGCACGGACCGAGATCTCTTGGTTACCCGGGGACAGGTCGCGGTCGCCACCCCACAGCGTCCAACCCCACGTACCCGACCGGTGGAGCCGCGACGCCTCGCTCCAGGTGCGGCCACCGTCGCTGGTCAACTCCACCCGCTCGACCCGCCGCCCTCCGCCTGCCACGGCATAGCCTTCGCACCGCATCGGGCCGGCTGGCGCGCGATCGCCGTCGGCGGGGCGGCAGATCACCGAGTTGATCGCCAGCTCGCCCAACACCGTGCCGTGCTCCCAACGCACGGTGGCGCCCGTGACTTCGGGAGGAAACAGGCGGTAGGCGCGTTGCTGGAAGTGGTTGGTCGACGGCTCCGCGCACGCCTCGACCCCGGCGAGCCATTTGACGCTGCGGGCTCCGATGTATCCGGGGACCACGAGGCGCAGGGGGAAACCGTGCACCGGCGGAAGCGGTTCGCCGTTCATGCGATCGACGACGAGAACCTCGTCTCGCAGGGCCTTTTCAAGGGGGATCGAACCCCCGAAGTGTTCGACCCGCCCATGTGCGTGGCGAACGAAGTCCAGTCCGGTGAGGGCCACGTGTCTCACATCGGCGGACAGCTCGGCGGCCGCGAGCAGGTCACGCAGGCGCCAACCCGACCAGCGCACGTTGGCGATGGCGTCGGGTCCCCAGGGGATCTCCAGCGGGATGTCCGCGAGCTGCATCAGCTCCCGCCGCCGGTTGCCGGCGCAGGAGAGCGCCGCGACCAGCTCCACCCGTTCGAAACGATCGGCGAGGATATCCAGAGACAGCTCCAGCGGCCGCCGTACCAATCCGCGCACCTGCAGGCGGTGTCTGTCAGCGTCGACGTGTGGGACCGCAGCGTGGTTGCGTACGTACACCATCGGGGTCGGGGTGATGAGATGGTCCGCGAGCCGGCCCAGTGGTGCGCCGACGTTGAGGGGGGTCTGCTGGTAGGCGGTAAGGTCCGGGGCCTTGCCGGCCGGCAAGCGCATCTTCGAATCTCTCCCGTCGCCCGCTCACCATCCGCCAAGGTGAACCAACACCGTCTTCTCTACGGACTTGCCGGCCGGTGTCGAAAGCTCGGTCGAGCGGCGGCCGGGCGATCCATTCCACAACTGCCATGCCCGCCGCCACGCCGACCGACTCCGTTGGCTACCGCGGCGAGGACCGCAGACGGCCTCTGCTCGTTCTTCGCGCCGAAATCTACTGCGTCTCACCGCATACGGCTGCGACGCCTGGCCTGATCGTCTGCCGTTGGACCCACCGTGGGCCCTCTCATCGGCATCGGCGTGTCGATCGCCGGACTTCGTTCATCTTCTGCCGGACGCGACGACCCCAGAACCGTCGAACGCCGGCGCGGTCGGCGCCTGCTCGACGCGGACGGCGACCGCACGGCGGACGTCGGAGTGCTGGTAGCGAAGGTGAGCTCCCGGCCCGCCTCATTGCAGCGTGTCGATGGCGGCGTCCTGGCGGTGGCCCTCCTCGGCCTCCTGGGAGTTCGAGAAGTCGGCTGACCGACCGGCTCGACAGCGGCGGGCGGGGCTTCCCCCGAGCTTCGACCGGGCGTGGTCGAACGCCGGCGTGTTGATCGACGACGGGAGCACCAGGGTCACCTCGATCTCGTGCTCCAGCTCGAGTCGCAGCGCAGCCGGAGCAGCGCTTCCGTCGGACCGTCCGAGTGGCGGGAGAACCGCGATCGCGACTGGTCGTCCGATCGGTGGACCGCCCCGGCACGTCGAGTACGAGGCGACCACACCGGGCGAGGGGGTGAGCTGCGGATGGTGCAGCGCGCACTGCAGCCAGCCGAGGGTTATACTTGCTGGTATGACTCGTAAGGTTGGGCCCAAGGGTCAGGTCGTGATCCCTAAGGACCTGCGTGAGCAGCTCGGGATCGCCCCCGGCGACGAGGTCACCTTCTGGCGGGAAGGGGACCACGTTGCGGTGCGTCCCGCACGCTCCCAACGGCCCCTGCACGGCCGCTACGCCGGCCGACGGCTGGTCGAGATCCTCGAAGCCGAACGGGACGCCGACCGACGCCGAGAAACCCGCCGGTGAGCGACGCGCTCGACGCCTGGGCGATACTCGAACTGCTCGAAGGCAGCGAGCCAGCCGCCTCCCGCATCTCAGACGTGCTCGAGGAACGGCCGGCCATGAGCTGGATCAACCTCGGCGAAGTGTTCTACGTCGTCAAGCGGGACCAAGGCGAGGAAGAAGCCCTCGAGACGTTACGGGATCTACGTCCCAAGCTGGACCTGGACCTGCCCTCCGAACACCGTGTGCTGGAAGCGGCTGGGCTCAAAGCCGACCACCCCATTTCCTACGCAGACGCCTTCGCAGCCGCCACCGCCGTTGCGCACGGCGCCACCCTCCTCACCGGAGATCCTGAGCTACTCGTCGATGGCGCGCCGTGGCAGTGGGAAGATCTGCGGATCTGAACCGCCGATCTCCTTTGGCAGTCGGAGTTGCAGCGTCGGGATAATCGTTGGATCCTACCGCCCCGCTCGTTGCCGCCGCCTTCGGCTTTCTCAGCTGCCCGGTTCCAGTGCTCTCCAGGTGACGATCCCCGTCTCCGTCCGCGTTCAATGTCTGCCGGCCAGAGCGTCGAGTTCGACGGGTGGATCGTGGACCAGATCGTCGCCAGCGAGCTCGTAAGCGGAGTGCAGGCACCGAGAGTTGCAGGCGTCACCGAGCCGGCCGTGCCGACGGGCTTTGACGGCAGCTCGATGACACGCGTCGGGCGCAGGTTGACGCGTCTTGGGCCAGGCTGTCCCGGGGGCAGCCGCTAGACCCCGAACCCACCAACCTCGTGCGCGCGGTGCAGGTGCCGATCGTGCCGCTGGTGGACGTCGACGCGATCACACTCGTGCTGCTCGCGCTGGAGGTGTGGGAGCACACCCGGCCCGATGAGCCGTCGGTGCGACACCTGACGAAGCGTGATGCTCGCCGTTCGTGACGACGTCGGTACCACCTATGGCGGGACCGCCGCTACTCACCGCGTCACGAACGACGGCACAAACCGCCGCGCCCCGCCCTGGGCTCCAACTGTTCCGGCACAGTCCCGTACGGGTTCCTGCATACGTGGCTCGGTCGAGTCGTAGGCGATCGCTCTCTCCGACCAAGCCGGCGAGGCGAGAACTATTCCGTCCCCGGTCGCAACGGATCTGCCTCCGACCCCTCGTCACGGCTGCCGAGACTCGACAGCAGGCTCCGGAGGTCGATGCCGGTCAGGTCGGAACCGATCTGGATGCCCTGCTCGACGTTGCTCGACACCGTCCTCGCGAGCTGTGACGCGCCGTCGGTCGAGATGACGGTCAGACGGTCGACCGAGCTCAACGGCTCGCTCGCGGCGCGGACCAGCTCGGGCAGGACGGCGGCGATGAGGTCGAGCGTCGCGGCGTCGCCGTAGAGCTTGAACGCGTCGGCGTTCTTGCGACGTGCATCGGCCTCCGCCTCACCCTTCGCGAGGATGGCCTCGGCTTCGGCACGCCCCTCCAGCTCGACCGCCTCCGCCATCCGGGCACGCCGGGCCTTCTCGGCCTCCGCGTCGAAGATCGCCGCGTTCTTCCGCGCCTCGGCCTCCTGCTCGATGCGGTAACGCTCGGCGTCGGCGGGCTTCCTGACCTCGGCGTCGAGCTGGCGGTCTCGCAGTGCGGCCTCGCGCTCGGCCACCAGCTCCTGCTCCTGGATGACCTCACGGTTCCGTGCCGCCTCCCGCAGCGGACCGGCGGCCGCGGCCTGTGCCTGGGCCTCGTCCGTCTCCGCCTTGATCTCGGCCTTCTTCAGCTCGAGCTGGCGAGCCTGGATCGCGACCGCCTCCTCGGCCCGCAGCCGCTCCTCCTCGGCGGCCTGGTTGGCCCGCGCCTCGGCGATCTTGGCGGACTGCTCGACACGGGCTGCCTCCGGGCGACCGAGGTCCGTCAGGTACTCGCCCTCGGCTTGGATGTCCTGCAGCTGGAATGTGTCGAGCGTCAGCCCCTGGTTCGTGAGCGACGTCTCGGCCTCCTCGGCGACGGCGGACGCGAACGTCGCGCGGTCCTTGATGATCTCTTCGATCGTCAGGCGACCGACGATGGCGCGGAGGCTGCCGGCCAGGACCTCGGTCGTGAACGTGTCCACCTCCCTCTGCTGGGTCAGGAAGCGCTGCGCCGCGGCCCGGATCGCGTCCTCGTTGCCGCCGACCTTCACGACGGCGACCCCGTCCAGGTCGCACTTGATGCCCTGGCTCGAGACCGCCCCACGGATGCTCACCGAGATGCGCCGGCTGGAGAGGTCCATGACGTGCAGACGCTGCACGAACGGGAGGACGAACACGCTCGCGCCCATCACGACCTTCTGGCCGCTCATGTCGTGCGAGACCTCGCCGGTCTCGGGGTTCTTGACCGGCGAACCCTTCCGCCCGGTGATGATGTACGCCTCGTTGGGCCCGGCCACCTTGATGCGCGAGACGATCAGGTAAGCGACGAGGACGAGCAGGGTGACGGCGCCGATGATCCCGATCACCAGAGGCGAGGCGAAGATGAAGTCGAGCATCGCGCCCTCCGGTCAAGCGTCGGTCGGGAGCGTGGCCCGCTCGACGAGCACGGCTGACGCGGAGAGGACGGCGACGACGCGCACCTGCGTCCCCGCGGCCACCCGTGCGTCCGCCCGTGCGTTGTACTTGCGCTGCTCGCCGTGGTGGCGGAGCGTCACCTCACCGTAGCCCTCGTCGGGGATGGTCGTGATCACGATGCCCTGGGAGCCCTCGAGCCCACGGGTCGAGACGGTCGCGTCAGTTGGCATGTTGACGAGCGTCCGCATCATGACGAGCGCCAAGCCACCGACGACCAGCCCACTCGCGAGGCCACCGAGCGCGCCGCCCCCCGCGCCGACGCCCGTCGCGTACATGATGAGGGCGGCGCCGAAGCCGAACGATGCCAGAAATGCACCGAGCACGGGTCCCGAGAAGATCCCCCCGCCGGCGTCGACATCGAAGCCACCGAGCAGGCCCTCGAACACCTCGCCGAGCACCAGGGACAGCAGGAGCAGTGCGAGACCAACCGCGCCGATGACGAGGAACGCGGTCATCGCTTGCCCCCCGAGGACGAACTCCAGCATGCCTCCAACCATAGTTGCGTGGCTGGCGTGGCGGAGCAGCGACGCCGTGGGGTCGAATCTTGGTCCCGAGGAAAAGGAGCCCTGGTCTTGGGACATCTGCTATGCCGCACGGGCACCCGGCGTTGCAGATGACGTTGGCGATGATCACGGAGTGCTCGCCGACGTGCCAGCTTTCGACTATCGCCAGGACGTCCAAAACCACGGTCGGCGGATGCCGGTCGGCGGATGCCGGTCGTCGGATGCCGGTCGTCGGACGCCGGTCGTCGGACGCTTCCATCGGCTGGGCTCGGAGGAAGGCTCGCATCGGGAAGCAAGAGAGCATCGGTCACGGACCTCGGCGAACCGGACAGGTGATGCGGGAGACGTCAGCGGATCCAAGATCCCAGTCCAGCAGGGCAGGCAGATCCGTGTCGAAGAAGGTGGCGGTATCGCGCTGCATCTGCGCTGAGCAACCGGGCAGGCGGTCCTCGGGACCTGGTGCCAGTCCGCCCCGATCACCAGGCCACCACGTGCGCGCAGTCGATCTGTCACTCGGTGAGTAGCGCCGCGCAGTCCGAGGCATCCCCTGCGATGGAACCCGGACCCCGGCCGGGCTGCTGTCCGCGTCCCCGATGCCGGGGCCGAGTTCCTCAATGGGGGCTACATGTGGGACGTCTCGCCAACGTCGTCCCGGATCGGACGCCAGGAACAGATCGACCGGCTGAGCTTGCGTGCTGCGTTTCCCGACATCCAGATCGCGGTCGAGGACGACGGATCGCCCAGGGGGACGGTCGTCGAACAGGTGGGAGTGCCCACACGCTTCGACGCACTGCGACAGCTCGGCGCCCCCATGACCCGTCCGAGATTCGACGGACGATGGTCGCAACCGTCAGGGCGCTTCACCGCAGCTCGTGCGGGGCGGCGGAACCGCCGGACCGATCATGGCGTCCGACTCGAGCCGGGGTATCACCAGCTCCAAGGAGAGAATGCGCCAGTACCCGGAGTCTCCCCGGTCAACCCGCGCCCCGCGTCGTGCGTTCATCACTCGACAGCGCGTTGTGAGGAAGGATCCATGCCACGCGCGATATCCCTGCGGGGCCGCGGAGGGGTTGCGGGTTCACACTGCCGGCAATCCCCTGCGGCACGCTCGCGCCGTTCCAACAGCGAGGAAGAGCCGAGCCATGAAGCGACTGACCATTCACCGCCGAGCAGACGCTGCCCACTCCCCCACCTGCGGCCGGAAGGCACTGCTTTTGGCCGGTGCGGCCCTGTTGGTGAGTAGCGCCTGCGCGACGGACGACAGCGCGGCGCCCACCTCGGACACGGACACGCCAACGGCGCTGAGCGGCCCGTGCGTGGGGATCGGTCCCGCCCCTGAACTGGCGGAGGTCACCTGGCTAGCGGAGGGCAGGCTCATGGCCGCCACCGCGGGGGGACCGGCGCGGTGCCTCCTCGAGGTCGGCCAGGCCGAGACCTTGGAGTGGGCAGGCAGCGCCGACCGCGTCCTGCTGGGATCCACCCGGGCCGTGACCGCCGAGGGCGAGGTCTCCCTGGCCCTTCCCTCCGACGGCCGTGTGCGCTGGTCGGCGCCCACGGGCAAGTCGGTGCTCCACGTCGATGCCCAGGGGCGGCTGCGCAAGCAGGTACTGGGCGGAGCGGTCAGCGAGCTGGCTGCCATGGAACGCGCCGACGACGCCGTCTACCACCCCGCGGGGCTCACCATCGCCGCCTCAGGGGAGGGCGAGATCGCCGGGGGCGAGGTCGTCCGGGGCTTGTTCGTAGCCCGGAACACGGGTGAGGGGGCGCCCCAGCCGCTCGCCGAGGGCGAGACGGCCCGTCGCATCGACTCGCTCGCCTTCTCGTCCGACGGAGCCCTGGTGTTCGTGGCCGACCACGGCGGGCACAGCGACCTTCACCGCCTCGACCTCCAGCGGGGGACGATGGCAACGGTGGCCACGGTGAGCGGGCAGGAGCACATCGGGCGGGTGGCGGTCTCTCCCTTCGAGACCGACGCCGTCGCCTTCGCACGCTGCGAGCCCGATGGCACCACCCGGCCCACCTTCGCCGAGCGCGGAGGGAGCGCTCTGGCTCTGGAGGGGACGTCGGTGGCGCGCGCGGAACCCATCGGCTGGCTCCCCGATGGCGGCCTGGTGCTCGTCGCCCGCCCCCGCTGCGACGACGGCCCCGGGAGCCTCTACGTGTTCCAGGGCGGCATGGCCCACCTTGTGGCCGAGGACGTGGAGACGGCGGCCGTGCGGGCGGTGCTCCCCGAGCCGCCGCCCTCCCCCGAGATCCTCCCCACCAGCCCCTTCGCCTGATGAGCAACGCCTGCGGCCGGTCGGCCGCCACGTTTTCACCACACAGCAGCAGTTCGGCGGGAGGCGTCGGTCGCTCGTGAACGCCACCGTCGACGTAGGGTTGTCCCGGCGCGAGGAGCCTCGGTGGCCCACGAACAGCCCTACATCGCGGTCGTGGGCCCGGGCACGCCCGATGCCGCGTTGGAGGCGCTGGCCGAGGAGGTCGGCCGTCACGTGGCCATCGCCGGCGGGGTGCTGATCTGCGGCGGCTTGGACGGTGTGATGGCGGCGGCGAGCCGCGGCGCGGCCCAGGCCGGCGGCCTGGCGTTGGGGATCCTGCCCGGAAGCGACCGTCGCGCCGCCAACCGGTGGGTTCAGGTCGCCGTTGCCACCGGTGTCGGTGAGCTGCGCAACGCCCTGCTGGTCCGCGCAGCCGACGTCGTGGTGGCGATCGGGGGAGCGTTCGGGACGCTCTCGGAGATCGCGTTCGCGCTGAAGACCGGCGTCCCGGTGGTGGGGCTGCGTACCTGGGACCTGGCCGCCGCCGGCGCGCGGCACTCCATCGAAGTCGCCTCCGATGCCCCCGACGCGGTCCGGCGGGCGCTGCATCACGCCAGCGGATGACCCCACACGTCGCGCCGCCA
This sequence comes from Actinomycetota bacterium, assembly GCA_019347675.1. Taxonomy (NCBI): domain Bacteria; kingdom Bacillati; phylum Actinomycetota; species Actinomycetota bacterium. The sequence goes on from JAHWKW010000002.1 coordinate 88,302, forward strand.
GCTGGCGGCCAACCGGTCGGTCACGCGGTGGGCTGTCCGGCCGGTGAGACATGGCGGACCGGCAGGCCGGCGGCGGCGAGTTCCGTCTTGACGTCGGCGATGCGCACCTGCCCGAAATGGAAGATGGACGCGGCCAGCACGGCAGCAGCGCCGCCGTGGGCGACCGCATCGACCATGTGGTGGGCGCCGCCCGCCCCACCGCTGGCGATCACCGGGACGTTGACGGCACCGGTGACCGCCTCCAGCAGGGCAACGTCGAACCCGTCCTTGGTCCCGTCGCGGTCCATGGACGTCAGCAGGATCTCTCCGGCGCCCCGCGCCTCGCACGCTCGGGCCCACTGCACCACATCGATCCCGGTGGGGGTCCGACCCCCGTGGACGTGAACCTCCCACGCGGAGGCCTGCCCCGGTCGACGGCGGGCGTCGATCGCGGCGACCACGCACTGGCTGCCGAAGGCGTCGGCGGCTTCGGCGAGGACCTCGGGGCGCTGCACCGCGGCGGTGTTGAGCGACACCTTGTCCGCGCCGGCTCGCAGCATGCGCCGGACGTCGTCGACGCTCCGGATCCCGCCCCCGACCGTGAGGGGGATGAAGACCTGCTCGGCGGTGCGGGCGACGACGCCGACCATGGTGGCGCGTCCCTCCGACGACGCCGTGATGTCGAGGAAGACGAGCTCGTCCGCGCCTTCCGCGTCGTAGGTCCGGGCCAGTTCAACCGGGTCTCCGGCGTCGCGGAGCTCGACGAACCGGATCCCCTTGACCACACGGCCCCCGGTGACGTCCAGGCACGGGACGACCCGGACCGCCAAGCCTCCCGCGTCGGTCATCCGACGTTGCCCACCGCTGCGAGCGCCTCGCCGAGACCGAACCGCCCCGCGTAGAGCGCCTTCCCGACGATCGCGGCGTCCACACGCGCATGGCAGGCGGCGAGCGCCTGCAGGTCGGCGATCGTGGCCACACCACCGGAGGCCGTGACCCGTGCATCGGTGGCGTCGGCCACCGCGCGCAGCGTGTCGAGGTTGGGACCTTCGAGGGTGCCGTCACGGCCGACGTCGGTGTAGACGAACCGCGCGACGCCCATGCTGGTGAAGCGGTCGAGGGCCTCGAACAGGTCGCCGGCCGCTTGCGTCCATCCGCGTGCCTGCAACGTGCGGCCACGCGCGTCGAGGCCGACCGCGATCGCGCCGCCGTGGCGGTGAACGCACTCGGCGACGAACTCCGGGCTGGTCAGCGCCATGGTCCCGATCACGATGCGTTGAGCGCCGTAGCCGAGCGAGGCCGCCACGTCGTCCAGCTCACGGATCCCACCCGAGGCTTGTACGGCCAGGCCCGTCGCGTCGACGATGTCGGCGATCAGGTGACGGTTGCGGGGCTCGCCGGTGAACGCCGCGTCGAGGTCGACCACGTGCAGCCACCGGGCGCCGGCGTCGGCCCAACGACGTGCCGCGGCCACGGGGTCGGTGTCGTACACGGTCTCCGCGTCGGTCCTGCCCTGCGTGAGCCGGACCGCCTTCCCCTCGCGGATGTCCACCGCCGGGTAGATCGTGAAGCCCACCGCTGGTTACGCCACCGCAACCGGCAGACCCGCCACCCAGTTGGTCAGGAGGCGGATGCCGACGTCCGACGACTTCTCCGGGTGGAACTGGGTACCGACCACCGGACCGGCGCGGACGATGCACGGGAACGGCTCGGGGTAGCGGCAGGTCGCGACGACATGTGCGGGATCGGACGCCACCGCGTAATAGGAGTGCACGAAGTAGGCGCGCTTACCGGCGACGCCTGCCAGCAGCGGGTCGTCGTCGTGTCCGGAGGCGGGGACGATCACGTCCCACCCCATGTGCGGGATCCGGACCGTGTCGGGGAAGCGCACCACCCGGCCGGGCAGGATCCCCAACCCCGGGCAGTCGCCTTCCTCGCTGTGCTCGTACAGCAGCTGCATCCCCACGCAGATGCCCAGCAGCGGTCGGCCGTCCCTGACCCACCGGCGGACGAGGTCGGCCAGCCCGCCGCGCTTCAGGTTCGCCAGGCAGGTCCCGAAGTGCCCGACGCCGGGAACCACCAGCGCGTCGGCCCGTTCCGCCACCAGCGGATCCGCGGTGACGGTCACCTCGGCACCGGCGCGCTCCAGACCACGCTGGGCGGAACGGAGATTGCCCGCCTCGTAGTCGAGGACCGCCACGTGTGGTTGCGCGGTCACGCCAGCACGCCCTTGGTCGAGGGGATGTGGCTCCCGGTCACGGCCACGGCCCGCCTCAACGCCACCGCCGCTGCTTTGAACACCGCCTCGTGCGCGTGGTGGCTGTTCCCCCCGCGGATCAGCTCGACGTGGAGGGTGATGCGGGCGTGCGCGACCAGCGACTCGAAGAAGTGACGGGTCAAAGTGGTCTCGTACGTCCCGATCAGCTCCACCGGGGTCGCGACGTCGTACGCCAGGTAGGGGCGCCCCGACAGGTCGATCGCCACGCGCGCCAGGCACTCGTCGATCGGGACGGTGGCGTCACCGAACCGCTCCACGCCGGCGCGGTCACCCCACGCCCGCATCAGCGCCTGACCGAGCGCGATGCCGGTGTCCTCGACCGTGTGGTGGGCGTCGACCTCGAGGTCCCCGTCGGCACGGACGCTGAGTTCCAACCGGGCGTGGCGGCCGAGCTGGTCGAGCATGTGGTCGAAGAACGCCACGCCGGTGGCGACGTCGGTGCGACCGTCGCCGTCGAGGTCGACGTCGACCACGACCGCGGTCTCGCGGGTGTCGCGCTCGACGTGGGCGTGGCGGGCCATGTTCTTCCGGTTGATGGTCGGGGGTGCCAACCGTACCGGCCACGCGGGCGTCCAGCCTCAGCCGCCGGCGTCGGCACCGAGCGCCGCGCGCAGAGCCTCGAGGAAACGGTCGTTCTCCTGGACCGTCCCGACAGATACCCGCAGGCACCCTTCCAGCCGGGGCCTGGTCGAGAAGTCACGCACCAGGACGCCCCGGTCGAGGAGCCGCTGGAACAGGTCGGCGACGTCGCTGCGGAACAGCAAGAAGTTCGCCGACGACCGGAACACCGTCACATCGGGCAGCGCCTCGAGCGCCGCGGCCACCCGAGCACGTTCGGCGGTCACACGCGGGATGTGGGTCAGCATGGCCGGGCCGAGATCCAACGCCGCCAGGGCCGCGACCTGCTTGACCGTGTCGAGGTGGTAAGGCAACCGGACCCTGCGGAGGTCGTTGACCACCCAGTCATGGGCGAGCAGGTAGCCCAGACGGAGTCCCGCCAGGCGGTACGCCTTCGAGAACGTCCGGGTCACGACCATCCTGGGCAACCCATCCAGCAGCTCCCGCGCGGAGGCGGCACCGAACTCGACGTAGGCTTCATCGACGATCACCAGCGCGTCGCCGGCGTCGTGCAACGCCCGGACGGCGTCCAGCGACACGGGCAGACCGGTGGGGTTGTTGGGATGGGCGACCGTCACCAGGTCGGGGCGGTGCCTGCGCACAGCGGCGCCAGCCAGATCCGCGTCCAGTCTGAAGTCGTCGGGGAGGTCCTCCTCGACCACGTCGGTGACCGCGACACGTGCGATCAGTGGGTGGGCGGAGTAGCCGGGGCGGAACAGCAGCAACCGGCGACCCGGCCCGCCGTACGCCAGGAACAGCTGAAGCAGGACCTCGTTGGAACCGTTGGCCACCCACACGCGGCTGGCGTCCAGCCGCTCCAGATCAGCCAGCCGTGTCCGCAGCTCCCGCACACACCGGTCGGGGTAGCGGTGCAGCCCGAGACCACCCAGCCGCGCCCGGACGGCGTCCTCGAACTCCGGCGGTGGTGGTTCGGCGGTCTCGTTGGTGTTGAGCCTGACCGGGACGTCGAGCTGCGGCGCCCCGTACGGCTCGACACCGACCAGGTCGTCGCGGACGGGGACCCGGTCGATCACGGCATCCTCGCCGACCCGTTCCCGTCCACACGCAGGTCGACCGCGCGGGCGTGGGCAGGGAGGTCCTCCGCCGCCGACAGGGCGCGGACGGTCGGTGCCAGATCCCTCAGGGACGACTCGTCGTAGTGCACCCAGTTGACCGCCACCAGGAAGTCGCTGGTGGTCAGCCCGCCCCGGAACCGGGCGGTCCGCGCGGTCGGGAGCGTGTGGTTTGGTCCCGCGGCGTAGTCACCCAACGACACGGGGGTCGAAGCCCCGACGAAGATGGCGCCCGCGAACCGGACGCGTTCGGCGACCGAGACGGGATCGGCGGTCTGAACCTCCAGGTGCTCCGGCGCGAACGCATCGACCACCTCGACCGCATGGTCGAGGTCGTCGACGATCACCGCCGCGCCCTGCCCGGCGAGCGCGGTCTCGACCCGCTGGCGGTGCCGGGTGGTCGCGACCTCACGGCGCAGCGCGTCGGCCACCGCTTCGACCAGCGCCGGATCGGGCGTGACCAGCAGGCAGCTCGCCAGCTCGTCGTGCTCGGCCTGGGCCACGAGATCCGCCGCGACAAGGCGCGGATCGGCGGAGGCGTCGGCGATGATGGCGACCTCGGTCGGGCCGGCGAACCCCTCGGCGCCGCAGCGGCCCTCCGCCTGCACCAGCTGCTTGGCGAGCGCGACGTAGAGGTTGCCCGGCCCGACGATCTTGTCGCACCGCGGCACGGTGCCGGTCCCGTACGCCATCGCCGCGACCGCCTGCGCCCCGCCCACCCCGAAAACCGCGTCGATGCCGAGCATCGCCGCAGCCGCCAGGATCGTGCGGTCGGGGAGGCCGTCGCTCCCGGTCGGTGGCGTGCACAGCACGATCTCGTCCACCCCGGCGACCTGCGCGGGGACGACCGACATCAGCACACTGGACGGGTACGCCGCCTGTCCCCCAGGCACGTACACCCCCACCCGATGCAGGGGACGGAACCGCTGACCGAGTCGCGCCCCGCCCCGTTCCGCGGTCCAGTCGGCGGGCCTGGCCTGCTGGTGGAACCAGCGGATCTGCGCTGCGGCCTGCTCCAAGGCGGCGCGCACGTCGCCGGTCAGCTCCTGCAGCGAACGTCGCAACGTCTCCGGGTCGACGGCCAGCTGCTCGGGCCGGACGTGATCGAACCGCTCGGTCAGGTCCCGGACGGCGTCGTCGCCGCGGGTTCGGACCTCGGTGAGGATCTCCCCGACGGCGGCGCGGGCGGACGCCAGGTCGACCGCCCCCCGCGGGAGACGGTCGGTGGGGTCGCGGCGGTCGCCGCGCAGATCCAGGACGGTGAGGACGGCCATGTGCTCGAACACCGGGCGGGGCCGGAGCCTACAACGCCGGTGCCGGGCGGTCGCGACGGTGGCGCCGAGCGGCCGGCTGCCGCTGGCGACCACCGGTTCGGAGGTGATGTCTGGCAGCAGTGACGGGCGGACTCCAGGACGGGTGGTCCAGCCCGCGGGTTCACCTCCTTTCTACCGGGCCGGTCGGTGCCCCGGTCACAGCGCGTCGACAACGGTGGCAGCACGTTCGCCGACACCTCTGGGGAGGGGAAACCGTGGATGCGTTGGAGCTGCTGAAAAGCCAGCACAACGAGGTCGAGAGGCTGTTCTCCGACTACGAGCAACTCGGGCCCGGACAGGCCGAGCGCAAGAAGCAGATCGCGCGCCAGGTGATCACCGATCTGTCGGTCCACGCCGGGATCGAGGAGGTGGCGTTCTACCCGACCGTCCGTGAGGCCCTCCCCGACACCGAACAGGACATCCAGGAGGACCTCGAGGAGCATGAACGCGTCAAGAAGACCCTGTCGAACATCCAGGGGATGGAACCCACGGACCCGCAGTTCGACTCGGAGTTCCTGCAGGTCATCAGCGATGTCCGCCACCACGTCAACGAGGAGGAGAACCAGCTGTTCCCGCGGGTGCGGCAGGGCATGTCCGACCAGGAGCTGCGCGACCTGGGCGAGGCGATGCAGGAGCTGAAGAGTCGGGTGCCGACCAACCCCCACCCGCACGCACCACAGGAGCCGCCAGCGAACGTGCTGCTGGGGCCGGTCGCGGGGATGCTCGACCGGGTCCGGGACGCGGTCCGGCAACGCATCGACAAGAAGACCGTCTGAGCCACGCCGGCGGCCACCCCGGCGCGTGATCAACAGCGGCGTCTCCACAGCCTTCGAGCTGGGCGAGCACCGCTACGACCTGTCCCGCCGGGCACTGGTGGTCGCGATCCTCAACCGCACGGTCGATTCCTTCTACGACGGCGGCGCCTACCTCCGCCGTGATGCCTTCCTGCGGCAGGCCGAACGGCTGGTGTCCGACGGAGCGGACGTCGTGGAGGTCGGCGCCCGCGCCGCCGGTGTGGGGACGCGCGACGTCACGGCCGCCGCCGAGACCGACCTGGTGGCGTCGAGCGTGGCGGCGCTGCGCGACCGCTTCGACGTCCCGATCGCGGTGGACACCTGGCGAGCCTGCGTCGCCGAAGCTGCCTTCGCGGAAGGTGCCCTCCTCGGCAACGACATCAGCGGGTTCTCCGACGACGGCTACCTGCCTGCGGCGGCCTCGGCCGGCGCGTCGGTCGTCGCGACCCACATCCGGCTGGCACCGCAGGTCCCCGACCCCGATCCCGTCTACGACGACGTGGTGACGGACGTCGCGGCGGCGTTGCGGCGGCTGGCAGGAGAGACGACGGCCGCCGGGCTCCCCGCCTCCCGTGTCGTGGTCGATCCCGGACTCGACCTCGGCAAGACCTGGCAGCAGTCGGTTCGGCTGCTGGCCAACATGCAGGTCTTCGCGGCGCTGGGCCACCCGCTGCTGCTGGCGGCCTCGAACAAGATCTTCCTGGGGCGACTGCTGGGTCTGGGCGCTGACGAACGGCACGGCGCGTCGCGGCCTGCATCGCGGGTCTGGAACGGGGCGCGCGCCTCCTACGGGTCCACGATGCGCGAGGGGGGCGCCACGCCGCCGACCTCGTGGCGGCGCTGTGGGCCGATGACTGACCGACCCGTGACCCAAAGCCGTCAAGCGATCGGCGTGGGGTCGGAGACGACCTCGGGACCGAACCGTGATTTGAGCTCGCCGAACAGGCCCGGCCGGCGGGTGACCCGGAAGTCGGCACCGAGCTTGAAGACCATCCGCTGCTCGCCGCCGCGGAGCTCGAGGTGGACGGGGACGTGGCCACGGTGGCGGCTCAGGATGTCCTTCAGCTGGGTGACGGTCGGGGCGGTGCACTGGCGGACATCGAGGCAGACAGTCACCGGCGTACCGAGGGCATCGGACAGGTCCGGCTCGAGCGCATCCAACGCGATCAGCTTGAGGTTCTCGTCGCGGTGGTCCACGCGGGCCCGCACCACGACGACGCGGTCCTCCTCGAGCAGTTCGTGCACCTGCTGGTACACGGTCGGGAAGAAGATCGTCTCGACCGACCCCGACAGGTCCTCGAGGGTCGCCAGGACGTAGGTCTGACCCTTCCTGGTGAAACGCTTCGCGATGCCCATCAGCACGCCACCGACGGTCACCGTGTCCGGCGCCCGGCCGTCGTCGGCGAGGCGGTCGCGGAGCTCGCCGATCCGGTGGTCGGCGAGCTCGTCGAGGACCCGGCCCACGCCGAACAGCGGATGATCCGAGACGTACAGCCCGAGCATCTCCCGCTCCTGGGCGAGCAGGGTGGGCTTGCGGTACTCGTCGTCTCCGATCGGCACCGCGTCATCGAACTGCACCGCCGCCGGGTCGTCCCCGTTGCCGCCGAACAAACTGACCTGACCAGCGGCTTCGGCGCGCTGCTTCGAGAGCTCCACATCGAAGATGCACTCGAACGGCGGGGCATCACCGCCCCGCGGCGATTCCAGGAGCCCCTTGCGGGTGTGTCCGAGGCTGGCGAACGCACCGGCCTCGATCAGCGACTGCACGACCCGCTTGGTCAACGCGGTGAGGTCGATCTTCCGGCAGAAGTCGCGGTAGTCGTCGAAACGTCCGCGGTCATGGCGGGCGCGGAGTATCGCCTCGACCACCGCTTCGCCGACGTTGCGGACCGCTGACAGCCCGAAGCGGATCTCGTCGCCCCGCGGGGTGAAGTCGACGTCGGATTCGTTCACGTCGGGCGGGAGCACCGTGATGCCCATCACCCGGCACTCGTTGAGGTACTGCGGCAGTCGGTCCTTGTTGTTCTTCACCGACGTCAGCAGCGCCGCCATGTACTCCACCGGGTAGTGGGCCTTCAGCCAGGCGGTCTGGTAGGTGATCACCCCGTACCCCACCGAGTGGCTCTTGTTGAAGCCGTACCCGGCGAACTTCTCGATGAGGGCGAACAGCTCCTCGGCGAAGCCGCGGTCGTAGCCGTTGGCGACCGCCCCGCCGACGAACCGCTCCTGCTCGGCGGCCATCATCTCGGGGATCTTCTTGCCCATGGCTTTGCGCAGCAGATCGGCCTGGCCCATGCTGTAGCCGGCGATGTCCACGGCCATCCGCAGCACCTGTTCCTGGAAGACGATGATCCCGTAGGTCTCGCCCAGGATCGGTTCGAGATCGGGATGGTCGTAGGTGACGGGACGTCGGCCGTGCTTGCGTTCGGCGTACTCGACGTGCATGCCCTCGCCCAGCGGTCCCGGCCGGTACAGGGCGTTGAGCGCGACCACGTCCTCGAACGAGTCCGGCTCCATCAACCGGACCAGGGCCTGCATGCCGGGCGACTCCAGCTGGAAGACACCCAGCGTGGATCCCTCGCGCAGCAACGCGAAGGTGCGCTCGTCGTCGAGGGGGACGCATCCGACGTCGACCTCCCCGCCACGGTTGTCACGGATGTGACGTTCGGCGTCGGTCATCACGGTCAGGTTGCGCAGCCCGAGGAAGTCCATCTTGAGCAGCCCGATGGCCTCGACCCCGTGCATCTCGTACTGGGTGACGAACTCGCCGTCGTCGGTGCGCAACAGCGGGACGGTCTCCATCAACGGCTCGGCGCCGATCACCACCGCGGCGGCATGGATCCCGTGCTGGCGACGCAGCCCCTCCAGCCCGCGGGCGGTGTCGAACACCCGGCGGGCGTCGGGCTCGTTGTCGTAGGCCTCACGCAGCTCGGCGGACTTGTCGAACGCCTGCTCCAGGGTGGCTTCACGGCCCTGCACCGCAGGCGGCATCGCCTTGCACAGACGGTCACCGAGGGCGTAGGGGTAACCAAGGACCCGCGCGGCGTCGCGCATGGCCGACTTCGCCTTGATGGTGGCGAACGTCACGATCTGCGCGACGTGGTCGGCGCCGTACCGCTCGGCGGCGTAGCGGATCATCTCGCCCCGGCGGCGCTCGTCGAAGTCGATGTCGATGTCGGGCATGGAGAGACGCTCGGGGTTCAGGAACCGCTCGAAGATCAGCCCGTGCTGCAACGGATCGATCGCGGTGATGCCGGTGCAGTACGCGACCGCTGAGCCGCCGGCCGAGCCGCGCGCCGGCCCGACCCGGATCTGCTGCGCCCGGGCGTGCTCGCACAGGTCCGCCACGATCAGGAAGTAGGCGGGGAAGCCCATCTGCTCGATGAGCGCCAGCTCGTGCTCCAGGCGATCGCGGACGGTGTCCGGCATCGGGTCGCCGTAGCGCTGGGCCGCACCGGCGAACACCTTCTGGCGGAGGTGAGCGGCCTCGCTCAAGCCGTCCGGGCACGGGAACCGCGGCAGGAGATCACGGCCGAACGGGATCTCGGCCGTGCACATCTCGGCGATGTCGAGGGTGGCGTCGCAGGCGTCGAGGTGATCGCGGAACAGCTCACGCATCTCGCGCGCCGACTTCACGTAGAAGTCGCGCCCCTTGAACTGCAACCGGTCCTCGTCGCTGACCTGCGCCCCGGTCTGCACGCACAGCAGGACGTCGTGGACCTCCCAGTCCTCCTGCCGGGTGTAGTGCGAGTCGTTGGTGGCCACCGTCCGCAGGCCCAGCTGCGCGGCCAGCGCGAACAGCTCCGGGAGGACCGTCTGCTGCTCGGGGATCTGGTGATCCATCACCTCGACGAAGAAGCGATCCCGACCGAAGATCTCCGAGAACTCGCCGAGCGACCGCCGCGCCCCCGCCCGGTCACCGCGGAGCAGCGCCTGGTTCACCTCCGACGCCAGGCAGCCGGACAGCGCCACGATCCCGTCGCTGTGCTCGGCCAGCAGCTCCTTGTCGACCCGGGGCTTGTACCAGTACCCCTCCAGGTACGCCCGGGACGACAGCTTGACGAGGTTGCGGTACCCGGCCTGGTCCGCGGCCAGGACGGTCAGGTGGAAGTACGGCTCGTCACCCCTGCGCCGGTCGCCCTTGTCGTACCGCGAGCCCGGGGCCTGGTACAGCTCGGCGCCGATGATCGGCTTGACCCCCACCCGCGCCGCCGCGCGGCTGACGTCGACGGCGCCGAACAGCACACCATGGTCCGTAACCGCCACCGCCGGCTGCTCATCGGCGGCGACCGTACGCACCAGGTCGTCGACGCGACTGGCTCCATCCAGCATCGAGTACTCCGTGTGGACGTGGAGGTGGACGAACCCGTCGCGCAGGCGGGTGGTCGTCGGCGGTGGGCTCCAGGGAGTCGGTGCTGGCACTGCGGGTTCCCCTGCGGTCTCGTCCTGTGGACCCCGACGGCTGGGGAAGAATGACCGTCGTGTAAGTACCTCGCCAGAGGCTAACACGCCAGCGCCCCCAGGAGGCTGCGGTCAGGCCGGCGCACCGTAGGTCGTCTGGGTGCGGTCCTCGGGCAGGATCCCGTAGAACCGCGCCGTCGCCGCGTCCGCTTCGGCAGGGGCGACGTCGACCAGGCGCACGTCGGGGCTGTCGACCAGCTCCCGGAGAGCCGTGACCGGACCGCGCACGACCACCGCGAACACGACCCCACCGTCGCTCGCGATGACCTCGAGCGCGGCCTTCAGCCGCTGCAGGTCCTGCTCGTAGAAGCCTTCGAACGTCGGGTCCTCGACCGTCTGGGACGCCACGAGGCTCGCCAGCTGCTTCTGGTCCTCGGCGAGGCTGCGACGGTGTGCGGCCACCGCGGCGTCGATCGCCGCGACCGGTCGGCGGCCGAGCTCCACCCTGAACGGCTCCTCCCCTTCGGCGGGAACACGCAGCAGCGCAACCGCCGCGGTGACGTCGGCAGGGAGCCGCTCGGCGACCTCCGCCGCCGTGAGGTACCGGCCGAACGACACCACCGCGAGGCGTTCCTCGCCGTCCGCCGCGTCGGCCAGCGCCCGCTGGCGCTCGTCCACGTGCGCCGCCACCAGGACCCCGACCGCCGGCCCCACCGCCACCGCAGCCGCCGGGTCGCTGTCGACGTCGGATCCCCACGAGGGCGCCATCGCCCCGCGGGCGGGACCGTCCGCACGCAGATCCGGGTAGCGCTGCAGGTGCACGTAGGAGCCGACGAAGGCGATCACCGCCGCGGCGAGAGCCAGCCCCTGGCGGTGGCGCTCGAGCATCCCGACCGTCCGGTCGCTGATCAGCCATCCGCCAACGCGGCGGCCCGCACCCGCCAACACCCACAGCGGCGCCGCCAGGATCAGGACCACGAACCGCCCGATGCGGCGCACCAGAGACAGGCGCAACGGCCACGTCACCACGCGCGCCACCGCACGTCCGCTGCGGCGCGCGGCGCGCACCGGCCACGCGGCCCCCATCCTGTGCGCCGTGGCATGGGCACGACGCTGCAGGACCGGGACGACGCGGTCATCGAGCCGCTGCAGCAACGTGCGGTCCCGGGGGTGGCGTGATCGGAGCATGGGGGCCATCAGCCTAGCTCGCAGGCGCCGCGACGCCCGCCAGGTCGAGCGCGCCCGCCAGGTCGTCGGGGAGGGGCTCGTCGACCGCAACGCGCTCACCGGTGACCGGATGATCCAACCGCAACGCGACCGCGTGCAGGAACGGGCGGGTGAGCCCGAGCGCCGCGGCGACGTCGCGTCCGCCGCCGTAGGTGCGGTCCCCCGCCACCGGGTGGCCGGCGAACGCCAAGTGGACCCGGATCTGGTGGGTGCGTCCCGTCTCGAGTCGGCAGGCCAGGAGCATGACGGGGCGGTCGCCGGCGTGCCCCACGCCGGAGACCTCCCAGTGGGTGACCGCTGGGCTGCCGGCCGCCGTCACCGTGAAGCGCTTCCGGTCGCGGGGGTCGCGGCCGATCGGCGCGTCGACCCGGCCGCTGCCGGCGGTCTCGATCCCTTCCACCAGCGCGAGGTACCGCCGGTCGACCTCGCGGCGCTTCAACGCGTCAACGAGACCCTGGTAGGCGGCGTCGGTCTTCGCCACCACGAGGAGCCCGGACGTGTCGCGATCGAGGCGGTGGACGATCCCAGGCCGGACCTCGCCTCCCGCCCGCGCCAGCGGGTAGCCGGCCGCGGCCAGCGCCTGCACCAGGGTCCCGGCGGTCCGGCCAGTCCCCGGATGCACCACCAACCCGACGGGCTTGGCGACCACCATCAAGTGCTCGTCCTCCCAGCGGACCGGCGGTGGCGGGACCCCGGCGGCGCCCCGCGGCGGGTCCGGGGGCGCGGCGACCTGGACCGTCTCGTCGCCCGCCAGGCGCAGCGACTTGGCGGCGATGTTCCCGTCGACGGTGACCTCGCCGCGCTGGATGCGGGCGGCTGCCCGGCTCCGCGGTTCACCCATCCAACCGGCCAGGGCGACGTCCAGACGGAGCCCCGCGTCCTCAGGGGCCGCGCGGAAGCGGCGGGAGGTCACGCAGCCTCGCGGCGGGTCACGGCGCCCCCTGGCGCTCCTCGCGACCCTCGCGGACAGCCGCGAAGAGCAGCAGGAGGAAGCCCACCGTGATCGCCACGTCCGCGAGGTTGAACGTCGGCCAGACGGTCGAGGCGATGAAGTCGACGACCTCGCCCCGCCCGACGCCACCCGGCTCGACCCGCACCAGACGGTCGGTGAGGTTGCCGAACGCCCCCGCCAGGAGCAGGCCCCACGCGATCGGCTCGAGTGCGTCGCGTGCCCGCGGCAGGTTCCGCGCCACCAGCACAACCACCAGGAGCGTGACGATCGGGAACGCCCACCATGGGATCGGGGCGGAGAAGGCCGCACCAGCGTTGAAGGTCAGCCGCAGAAACAGCGGCCCCGGCAGGTCGATCACGCGTCCGCCCACCAACGCCTCGACGGCGAGCGCTTTGGTGGCCTGGTCGAGGATCCATCCGATCGCGGCCACGAGGAGGCCGACCTGGATGGGACCCGGCGCGGCCCTCGGCCGACGACGACGACCCTCGTCGGTGGCCTCGCGCGGCGCGCTCGTCGCCGCTCCCGGGGTTGCGATCTCCGCCACGTGAGGTCGGATCAGAAGATGCGCTCGTCGAGCTGTTTGTCGGCCAGACACAGCGTGGCGTACGGCAACGCCTCGAGGCGGGCCGGCTCGATCGGCTTCCCACAGCGTTCGCAGAGACCGTACGTGCCGGCACCCATGCGTCGCAGCGCGTCGTCGATCTGGACCAGGATCCGTCGGGCGTTCAACGCGAGCGACTGGGCGCGCTCCCGCTCCGACGTGGCCGTCCCGGTGTCGGCGTCGTCGTCGCTCACGCCGCCGTCGCGCCACATCCCAACCACAGCGGTCGCGTCGAGTTCGTTCGCCTGCGCCAACAGCTGTTCGCGTTCGGCCTCCAGCTCGCGACGGAGCCTGGCCAACGTCGTCTTGTTCAGGCGCTTGGTCGTTGCCACCGTGCCCCTGGCCGTATCAACCCCGCGGGACGTTCCCGGGCGCGGGGACGCTACCAGACGCGTGGCGGTCTCACAGCATGCGCGTCTTTGACAGCTGCGGGACCACGATCGTCGTGCCATCCGCACCGCGACGCAGCGCGCGGCGGACGGCGTCCAGGGTGTCCTCCACCCCGGCGACGTACGCCAGCGGGTCCTCGAACAGACGCGCCTGCGTCATCAGCTCGTCGCGGATCTGGGCCAGCTCGACTTCATCGACAGTGGATCGCACGGCTCACGCTCCCCGTTGGGCTGCACCGCTCGTCCGGTGGCGCCCCAGCGTCAAGCGGCGGCGGCTGTGCCCTCGACCGTACCGGAGCGTTCGCTGAGTCGAACGGAGTCATCGGGTCGTTCGGACGGTGGCGAACCGGGTTTCACCGACCGGGACCCCGCGTCGCGCCCAACCGGACGCTGCTCGACGACCAAACTCGGGCCTTGCGCTGTCGGCGGTTACGATGACAGTTCCCGACCGTTCCCGACCGTCGCGACGTGAGACCTGCATGACCGACCCTGAGCGCGCGTGGCCCGACGTCACCAACCACCCCTCCTTCCCTGACCTGGACAAGGCTGTGCAGGCCCGCTGGCGCGAGCGCGGGGTGTTCGCCGAGAGCCTGCGCCGCCGAGATGGCGCGCCGATCTGGTCGTTCTACGAAGGCCCACCGACCGCCAACGGTCGGCCGGGTGTGCACCACGTCGAAGCGCGGGTCTTCAAGGACGTGTTCCCCCGGTACCGGACGATGAAGGGTTTCCAGGTCCCGCGGAAGGCCGGTTGGGACTGCCACGGCCTGCCGGTCGAGCTGGAGGTGGAGAAGGAGCTGGGCCTCAACTCCAAACCGGAGATCGAAGCGTTCGGCATCGAGGCGTTCAACCAGCGCTGCCGGGAGTCGGTCGGGCGGTACGTGCGCGACTTCGAGGACCTGACCGAGCGCATCGGGTTCTGGGTCGACATGTCCGACGCCTACTGGACCATGGACTCCGAGTACGTCGAGTCGGTCTGGTGGGCGCTCAAGAGGCTGTGGGACGACGACCTGATCTTCCGCGACCACCGGGTGACCCCTTACTGCCCGCGGTGCGGGACGGGGCTGTCGGACGCGGAGGTTGCGCTGGGCGGGTACCGGGACGTGGCCGATCCCAGCGTCTACGTCCGCTTCCCCATCGTCGATGGTCCGCTGGCGGAGCGGGGCGCCAGCCTCCTGGTGTGGACGACGACGCCGTGGACGCTGCCGAGCAACGCGGCGGTCGCCGTCGGGCCCGGCATCTCCTACGTCCTGGCCCGCGCGGCGCAGCGATCGGACGAGCTTTTGATCGTCGCTGCCGACCGCGTCACCGCCGTGCTGGGTGACGACGTCGAGGTGGTCGACCAGCTGACCGCGGGCGACCTCGTCGGCCTGCACTACGAGGCACCGTTCACGCTCGTGGAGATCGATGGCGACTACCGCTACGTGGTCGCCGCTGACGTGGTCACCACCACCGAAGGGTCGGGGCTGGTGCACATGGCGCCCGCGTTCGGCGAGGACGACCTCGCGATCGGACGTCGCGAGGGTCTCCCGGTGGTCAATCCCGTCGACCCGCAGGGCCGCTTCGATCGTGGACCGTGGGAGGGCCAGTTCGTCAAGGCCGCCGACCCGCTGATCATCGAGGCGCTGGACGAGGCGGGGGCGCTGGTGCGCGCCGGCACCTACGAGCACGCCTACCCGTTCTGCTGGCGGTGCAAGTCCCCGCTGATCTACTACGCGAAGCTGTCGTGGTACATCCGCACCACCGCCCGTCGCGCGGAGCTGCTCGCCCAGAACGCCAAGATCGACTGGCACCCCGAGCACATCCGCGACGGGCGCTTCGGGAACTGGCTCGAGAACAACGTCGACTGGGCGCTGTCGCGTGACCGCTACTGGGGCACGCCCCTGCCGTTCTGGCTCTGCCCCGACGGCCACGTCACCGTGGTGGCGTCCCGCGCGGAGCTGGGGCAACTCGCCGGGCTCGACCTCGACGACCTCGATCCCCACCGCCCGTACGTCGACGAGATCGTGGTGCCGTGCTCGGACTGTGGGCGCGACGCCCGGCGCGTGGAGGAGGTGGCCGACGCGTGGCTGGACTCGGGGGCGATGCCGTTCGCGCAGTTCGGCTACCCGCACCGCGGGCGGGATGCGTTCGCCGCCCGGTTCCCCGCCGATTTCATCGCCGAGGCGATCGACCAGACGCGCGGCTGGTTCTACACGCTCCTGGCCGAGTCGACCCTCGTGTTCGGCGAGACGCCGTACCGCAGCGTGCTGTGTCTGGGCCACATCGTGGACGAGGACGGCCGGAAGATGAGCAAGTCGCTGGGCAACGTGCTCGATCCCTGGACCCTCCTCGACCGCAGCGGGGCGGATGCGTTGCGCTGGCTGATGATCGCCGAGGGCAACCCGTGGCTCAACCGGCGCGTCAGCGTGGGACTCACCGATGACATCCTGCGCCGGTTCCTGCTCACGCTGTGGAACACCCACTACTTCTTCACCACCTACGCCCGGATCGACGGGTGGCATCCCCGCATCGGCGACGCCCCGCCGGTCGCCGACCGCCACCCGATGGACCGCTGGGTGCTGGCCGAGCTCGCGGATGTCTGCGATGCCGTGGACACCGCGCTGGAGCGCTACGACGTCACGACCGCCACGCGGCGGCTGGAGGACTTCGTCGACGACTTGTCCAACTGGTACGTGCGCCGCAGCCGCCGCCGGTTCTGGAAGTCCAGCGCGGAGGAGCCCCGCGACAAATCGTCCGCGTACGCGACGCTGCACGACGTCCTGGTCACGCTGTCGCAGCTGCTGGCGCCGTTCACGCCGTTCGTGGCCGACCAGCTGTGGGAGGATCTGGTGCGATCCCAGGACGCCGACGCTGCACCGTCGGTGCACCTGACCGACTACCCGGCGCCGCCACGCACCTGGCGAGACGACGCGCTGCGTGCCGCCATGGACACCGCCCGCCGCGTGGTCGAGGTCGGGCGGCAGGCCCGCAACCAGTCCGGGATCCGGATCCGCCAACCGCTCGCTCGCGCCCTGGTCACCGTGCCTGGACACGAGCGGCCCGCCTTGCGGACGCTGCTCGATGAGGTCGCGGAAGAGCTCAACGTCAAGACCGTCGAGCTGGCTGACGCCACCACCGACCTGGCCGACCGCCACCTCAAGCCCAACTTCCGTGCGCTGGGTCCCGCGTTCCAGCAGGACGCCCCGAACGTCGCCGAGGCGTTGCGGACACTGGGCCCGCACCAGGCCGGCGCCCTCGCCGACCAGCTCGCCCAGGGGCAGGCCACGATCGACGTCGACGGGCGCGCCCGTGCGATCACCGCCGACATGGTGGAGGTGGTCGAGACGCCGCGCACCGGCTGGCAGCTGACCCGTGAGGGTGCGACGTCGGTCGCGCTCGACACCGAGCTCACCGACGAGCTGCGCACCGAGGGCCTGGCCCGTGAGCTGATCCGGGCCGTCAACGACCGCCGCAAGGACCTCGGCCTCGACCTCGACCAGCACATCTTCCTGCAGGTCGACATCGAACCCGGCGACGTGGCCGCGTCCCTGCGAGGGAGGGGCTGGCTGGATGTGGTCGGCCACGAGGTCCTGGCGGACGAGGTCCGTCCCGGCCGGGTCGCCGGTGCCCACGAGATCGAGCTGAGTGGCGGGGTTCGGGCCGCGATCACCGTCACGCCGCACAACCGGGCGTGACGCCACGGCGCTGACCGTCCGCGCCGCCGTGGGCCGGCTCGAGCGCGCCGGCGCGGGGCTCGGCGGTGCGCTCGCGGTGCTGCTGGTGATCGGCCTGGTCCGCCAGCGGCGCGAGCAGGACCGGATCCGGACCGGCCTCGACCCACCGGTGTTCGCCGCGACCCGCACCGTGCCGCCTGCCGGCGAAGGACCTCTGTCGCGCCGTCTGGCGTCGTGGGTGCCGCCGCCCCCGCGGACCGCTGTCGGGCGCTTGGCCGCGGCGGTGTGGGCCGCACCGGCCACGCTGGTGGGCGTCGCGGCCGGCGCGACGACGAAGGGCGACTGGAGACGCGACCGGGCGCTGCGCTGCTGGGTCGTGGCCGGCGGGGACCGGGGCGCTGCCCGCCTCCAGGGATGGCTGGGATCCGACGGCAACGCGATCGGGCAGGTGGTGATCAGCGCGGTCGCGGCACCGTCACCGGCCCTGCTCGCCCACGAGGCCGTGCACGTGCGGCAGGTCGAGCGGCTCGGTGTTCTGATCGTGCCGCTGTACACGTGGTTCTGGGCGCGTCGCGGGTACCGCGACCATCCTCTGGAGCGTGCGGCCCGGCTGGGGGCTGCTCGCTCGTTGCGCCGTCACGTGGGCGACCGGGAGCCTGCCGTGACGGCCGCGGAGGCCACCTGAGCGGACGCGACGGATCACGTCACGATCAGATCAGGACAGCTGCTGGTGGATCTCGCGAGCGGTCGTCTCGCCGACGCCTCGGACCTGCACCAGATCGTCGACGCGGGCGTCGCGGATCGCCTCGAGCGACCCGAAGCGATCGAGGAGCGCCCGCGCCTTGGCGGGACCCAACCCGCGCACCGCGTTCAGCTCACGCATCGCCGCGGGGCCGGTCGTCCCGCCGGCGGCCTTCTTCGCGGCCTTCTTCGTTCGCGCACGTGCGGCTTTCTTCGCGGCCTTCTTGGCTGGCGCGCGTGCGGACTTCTTGCGCCGGGCGGGAGCAGCGGTCTTCTTGGCCGCTGCACCCCTGGTCGCTGCCTTCTTTGCGGCAGCCTTCCTGGCGGGTCTCCGCGGCGGCGGCTGCGGGCGCACGTCCTCGGGCGGCGCGGTCGATTCGGTGGCCGACGCTGCCCAGGGGCTGACCGGCTGGTCGGCGCCGGTGGCGCCGGTGGGCGTCTCGGCCGCAGGCTCCGGCGGGCGCTCCCTGGCGGCCGCTTCCGGCCCCGGCCACCGTCGTTCACCGGGGCGCGCTCCGGAGATTCCCGGCGCTTCGCTGATCCCGGCCGATGCCGGCCCGCGTTGCTGCCACCCGCCGCCCTCCACCTGAGGTGACGCGCCCGGCCCGTAGCCCTGTTCCTGTTGTGGCGCGCCAGCCCGACCGACGCGGCGCTGCAGCACCCCGATCCCGAGGAAGATGATCGCAAGGACACAGGACGCGATCGACGCCCACACGAGCGCGAGGACGTTCTGGATGATCCCGATCGCCAGCGTGACCGCCGCCACGATGACGAGCAGGAAACTGATAACGATCACCGGATGCACCACCCCTTGTGGACTTCAGGCGTGGGCGGGTCAGAGCCGCACAACGCCGCCGCACTGTACCGACGATCACCTACCAGGCGAAACGCGTCCGCGATGCGTGCGGTCTCGCCGGCGGCCTCACTCGGGGACGGCGACACCTTGCCGACCTTGGGCTGTGTCGTCTACGGTCCCCGACTGTCTGACCGCCGGCGGGGCGACGGGAGCCATCTCTTTCACCGCACGCAGGTGACGTTCGGCGACGATCCGAAGACCCGATCGGTACTCCTCCTCAAGAGTGCGCAACGTCTCCATGCGGTGCTCGAGCGCGTCGACGTCCCGCCGGAGCTCGACCTGGGTCCTTCGGGCCTCATCGGTGGCGCGGGCCACGATCCGCTCCGCTTCGCGATGCGCTTCGGACACGATCTCGGCGGCGCGCTCGCGGGCTTCTTCGAGCGTCTGTTCGGCGGCACGCTGTGCCGTGACGAGCGTGCGCTTCAACGTGACCTCGGTCTCCTGCATCTCGTCGACGCGGGCCGCGACACGCTCGGCTTCGCGCCGGGCCTCCTGCAGCTGCAACTCCAGCCGCTCGAGCTGATCAGCGACCCGATCGAGCAGCTCGTCGACCTGCTGCACGGAGTAGCCGCGCACGGCCTGCTTCAGCGGGTAGTTGACGATGTCGTTGGGCGTCAGGGGCACGTTCGGTTCCTTGCCGGGACGGTGACATGGTGGCGGATGAGCGGCCCGGATCGGTGGAGGTCACACCGGGCAGCGCAGCGCCCCGCGGATCACGAAGATCACCACGAACAGCACGAGAACGGACATGTCGAGGCCGATCCCACCGAACTGCAGGGGCGGCAGCACCCGCCTGAGCGGCTCCAGCATGGGGTTCACGATCCGCGCCACCCACCGCACCAACGGCCGGATCGGTTCCGGTGGACTCGGGATCCAGGAGAACACCACGTACACCAGAAGCAGGATCACCACAGCGAGCAGCAGCAGACAGATCAGCTCTACAACGACCACGGCGAACCTCGGTCCGGGTCAGGCGTTGGCAGACGGGGCGCCGTCGACGTGGTAGCCGAGGTCGCTCAAGCGTCGACGTTCCTCGAGCGGCACATCCACCCCCTGGGGCAAGAGGAGAAACGCCCGTTGGCCGGCGGGGACGATCCGCCCGCGCAGAGCGAAGATCACGCCGCTCACGAAGTCCAGCAGCCGCCTGCCGGTGCGGGTATCGACGTCGCCGACGTCGAGCAGGACCGCCTGCCCGCCGCGGTAGCCCTCCCCGACCTGCTCGGCGGCGTCATCGAACGAGGTCGCCCGCACGATCGCGACGCGGGCGTAGCCGCCATCGAGGGGACGGACGTGGCTCGAGCGATCCTCGCTGCGCAGCGGTCGGACGTTCGCGTCAGGCCCCACCGCACGAGGCCAGGCCCGACGATGGTCGTCCTGAGCCGGGGCCGCGGAGAAGTCGGGCTCCGTGTTGCGCGGGGTCCCTGGGCCGTACTCGTCGTCCTCGGGCTCCTCGACCAGCCCGAGGTAGATGAGCGTCTTCCGCCACATGCTGCTCATCGTGCCTCCTCGACTGTCCGCGTACCGTAGGCCTGGTCACGGCGCGGACCGAACAGGACCGTACCGAGCCGCACGATCGTCGCTCCCTCCTCGACCGCCGTCTCGAAGTCGGCGCTCATGCCCATCGACAGGTGCGCGAGCTCGGGCCAGCGGGCACGGGCCCGGTCACGCAAGCGCCGCAGCCGCGCGAAGTGCGGCCGGGACACCTCGGCCTGGTCAACGCCTCGCGGCGCGAGTGGCGGGATGGTCATCAGGCCCTCCACGGCCAGGTTGGGCAGATCACGCACCTCGGCGACCAGTGCGAGCGCGTCCTCGGCGGGGCACCCAGCCTTCGCCGGGTCCTCCCCCACGTTGACCTGAACCAGGACACGTTGAACGACGCCTGCATCGTGTGCTCTCGTCGACAGCGCCGAGGCCAGCGACCGCCGGTCGAGGGAGTGCACCAGCGTGGCGCGAGCGATCACGCCCTTGGCCTTGTTCGACTGCAGACGGCCGACCATGTGCCAACGGGCGCCGCGCACCTGGGCTGCCTTGTCGAGCATCTCCTGCACCCGGCTCTCGCCGAGGTCGATCAACCCGGCGTCCACCGCCGCCTGCGCCAACGGAGCCGGGTGGCCCTTGGTGACCGCCACGACCGTCACCGACGACGGCACCCGCCCCACCCGGCGACAGGCGTCGGCGATGCGTCCTCGCACCGCCGCGACCCGATGCGGGATCGCTGCGCCCGGCTCGGCCTGGCGCGACACCACGTCGCGTTCGGCGCTCATGCGGCTTCCGAGTGGCGGACGACGATTCCGGCCTGGCGGCCCGCGCGGTGGTCGGCGCGGTAGCTGAACCAGCGTGCTGACGGATCACAGCGCGTGCATCCGAGCCAGTCCTCGACGATCTCCACCCCCCAACGGCGCAGGATCGCAGCGACCGCACCGGGCAGGTGCAGGGACGGCGTCCCCCAGGCGGTCGTGGCGTCCGCGGCCGGTTCGCGGTCGGTGACGTCGCGCTGCAGCGCCAACGGCACCTCGTAGCAGCAGCCGCCGATCGCCGGCCCGATCGCGGCGCGGAGCGTCTGTGGCGACGCACCGAGGCGGTCGAGAGCCTCCAGGGACGCCTCCACCACGCTGGCGACGACACCACGGCGGCCGGCGTGGACGGCGGCCACCGGACCCGCGGAGGATCCCAGCAGCAACGGGACACAGTCGGCGACCTGCACCGTCAGGGCCCGATCCGGCTCGGCGGTGACGAGCGCATCGACGCCGCGCAGCTCCGCGCCTGACACCGTGTCGGCGTCGACCACGCCGACCTCAGCGCCGTGGAGCTGCTGCATGAAGTGCAGGGCGTCGACCGACACGCCGATCAGGTCGGCCACGGCGGCGCGGACGCGTGCCAGCCGCCGCGGCTGGTGCGGACGTCGATGCGCGATGCTGCCCGTGGCCCGACCGGTGAACCACGCGGCCGTCCCCGCCGCGAGCCACACCGGTCCCGACACGCCCTCGGGGCGGTCGACGTCGCCGGTGGCCGGCTCAGCGCGCGTGGCGGCGGGGCCGGCGTCGGCGTTCACCGTCACCGCAGGAAGCTCGGGATGTCGAGGTCCTCGTCCTCGTCAGCGTCGATCACCACCGACGGCCGCGGGGCGGGGCGTGGCCGCGTCGACGGGCGGAACACCTCGTCGTCGAACTCATCCTCGTCGTCGTCCTCGATCAGCGGGGACGGGGCGGGCGCAGTGTCGCGCCGCAGCTGCTGAGCGACGAAGGCGCCCTCCTGCTCGACCGGCTCGTCCCAGGTGTCGAACCCGGCGGCGATCACCGTGACCTTCACCTCGTCACCGAGGCTGTCGTCGATCACGGCCCCGAAGATGATGTTGGCATCCGGGTGAGCGGCCTTGGTGATCACGTCCGCGGCCTCGTTGACCTCGAACAGGCCCAGGTCGCTTCCGCCGGCCAACATCAGCAGCACGCCACGCGCACCGTCGATCGACGCCTCGAGCAGCGGCGACGAGATCGCCAGGTTGGCCGCCTCGAGCGCGCGCTGGTCGCCTCGTGCCGTCCCGATGCCCATGAGGGCCGAGCCGGCGTCCTTCATGACGGTGCGGACGTCGGCGAAGTCGAGGTTGATCAGCCCCGGGGTGGTGATCAGGTCGGTGATGCCTTGAACGCCTTGGAGCAGCACCTCGTCGGCGAGGCGGAACGCCTGCACGACCGACGTCTCCCCGTCGGAGATCTGCAGCAGCCGGTCGTTGGGGATGACGATGAGCGTGTCGACCTTGTCCCGCAGGTTCTTGATGCCGTCCTCGGCCTGGAGGTTGCGTTTCCGACCTTCGAACGCGAACGGACGGGTGACGACGCCGATGGTCAGCGCGCCGAGTTCCTTGGCGACCTCTGCGACCACCGGCGCGCCACCGGTCCCGGTGCCACCGCCCTCGCCGGCGGTGACGAACACCATGTCGGCGCCTTTGAGGACCTCGTTGACCTCGTCGCGGTGATCATCGGCCGCCTGGCGGCCGATCACCGGGTCGGACCCGGCACCCAGGCCGCGGGTGATGTCGCGGCCGATGTCGAGCTTGACGTCCGCGTCGGACATCAGCAGTGCCTGCGCATCGGTGTTGATGGCGATGAACTCCACGCCCCGCAACCCGGCGTCGATCATCCGGTTCACCGCGTTCACACCTCCGCCGCCGATCCCAACCACTTTGATCACGGCGAGGTAGTTCTGCGGGTTCGCCGCCATGCTGGCCTCCTGGTCTGGTCTCGTCGAGGACCCACCGGCCCTCGTTCTTGGCGAGGCTCACCGCCCCGCGCCACTGTCTGGTGGGTTGGCAGCCGCTGTCGGCGGCCACCGGATGAGTCCGAGCGCTGGCCTGTCTCCCCCTCTGCCCCGGGACGGGCCCGTTCTCCCTCCCAGAGACCTCCCACGAGGGACCTCCCCCGAGGGACCTCCCCGGACCCTAAAGGTCAACTGGACCTTTATCGTTATGTCAACCTCTAGGTTCGGTGGACGGTAGACCCGTGGGGTGCTGCGGTCAAGCCGGCCGTCGGCTCGCACCCCACGTGGTGGACGAGTCAGGTGGGGTCTTGCGCCGCTTCCAGGACCACCGGGTTGCCCGGCGCGCGGACGTCGATGCTGGCGATCACGGTCCCCGACCACTCGTCGAGAAGCGCCCCGACGACCCGCGCCTTCTCGTCGATGCGCTCGGCCCGACCGAAGCGGACGCGCACCCCGTTGGTCAGAACCAGCGTCAGGTCGTCGACCTCTGTGGCGTCGTAGCGCTCGACCTGGCTGCGCAGTGGCCCGGGCAGCTGGCGGTGGACGCGCAGCGCGCTGGCCGCCCCCGGCACGGCATCGACGGTGTCGCCGGGCGCGGGCGGCTGGAGGGCCGTGGTGACCACCACCGGCGGTCCGTCCGCCCGACCGGCGTCCGCCGTGCCGTCGGGGAGACGTCGGTGCTCGAGGACGACACCGTCGTGGTCGATCACGGCGGCGGCGCCGGCGGTGTGCACCACGAGCCGCGGCCGTCGTTCCTCGACGGTGATCCGGACGCTCAGGGGGTCCACACGGCGCACCGTGGCGCGATGCACGCGGGGGAGGGCCTCGACCCGTGAGCGGGCGTCGCCGAGCCGAAGGCGCAGGGTGGAGCTCCCAAGCGGTAGGGCCGCGGCGTCGCGGACGGCGGCGGGATCGACGTGGGAGGTCCCCACCACCTCCACGCGCTGTAGGGCGACGAGCGGGCTGCGCTCCAGCCAGGCCAGCAGGCCGCCGACCGTGACCAGCACGACGATCCAGAGCGTCCGTCGCCGCCGGCGCAGCATGTGCTCGCGTCGGACCTCCGCACGTCGCTCGGCGATGCGTGTGTCCACCACCATCCTCGGTCAGGTCTCGCCGTCGCGAAGCAGCGCGAGGAGCGCCGCCCCGACCTCGGTGACGTCTCCCGCGCCGGTTACGACCACGAGGTCGCCGGGAGACACGAGCGTCGCCAGGCGGGGCGCCACGCCGCCCAGGTGCGGCTCCCAGACCACGTTGGCGCCCGCCTCCCTGGCCGCCTCGGCGACGATCTCCCCGGACACGCCGGGCACGGGTTCTTCCTCCGCGCCGTACACGTCGGTGACCACGACCAGGTCCGCGCCTGCGGCGGCCCGGCCGAGCTCACCGCCCAGCCGGGCGGTGCGTGAGAACCGGTGCGGCTGCACCACCAGGATCACCCGCTCGGCGGCGACCGACCGCGCCGCGGCGAGCGTGGCGCGCAGCTCCGTGGGGTGGTGGGCGTAGTCGTCGACCACCTCGACCCCGTCGACGGTGCCCAAGCGCTGGAAGCGCCGCAGCGGACCCGTGAACGACGCCAGCCCGGCCGTGGCCTCAGCCATGTCGACATCCAGCAGCCAGCAGGCCGTCAGGGCAGCGGTCGCGTTGAGCAGGTTGTGGACTCCGGGAGTCTGCAGCGTGACGGTGGCGAGGTCGATCCCGTGGTGACGCAGTCGCCCGGACTGCACCGCGTCGCCAGCGTCGTCGTCGGTGACGAGGCGAACGTCCGCGCGGGGATCCTCCCCGTAGGTGACGACCTCTCCCCCGGCCTGCACCAGACGGGCTGCGCCAGGGTCGTCGAGACAGATCACCGCCGGCGCGTCCGCGGGGCGCCGCGCCAGGAACTCGCCGAAGGCCCGTTCGGTATCGGCCAGGTCGTCGAACGCGTCCGGGTGGTCGAGCTCCACGTTGGTGACCACGGCCACGTCCGGGGTGTACACCAGGAACGAGCGGTCCGACTCGTCAGCCTCTGCGACGAACAGGTCACCCGACCCGGCGTGCGCGTTGGACCCGGTCTCGTTCAGGGCACCCCCGATCGCGAAGCTCGGGTCGCGCCCCGCCGCCTGCAGAGCGACCACGACCATCGAGGTGGTGGTCGTCTTGCCGTGTGTCCCGGTGACGCAGATGGTGCGGCTGCCGGCCATCAGGGACGCCAGCATCTGAGAGCGGTGCAGCACCCGGATGCCGCGGTCACCCGCCGCGACGAGCTCGACGTTGTCGGGGCTGATCGCCGAGGAGGTCACCACGACCTCGGCGCCGGACACCGCCGCAGCAGCGTGTCCGACGCGGATCTGCGCGCCCATGGCCCGCAGTGCCTCCAGCGCCCGGCTCTCTTGCCGGTCGGAGCCCGACACCTGGTGGCCGCGCTGGATCAGCATCCTGGCGATGCCGCTCATGCCGGCCCCACCCACCCCCACCAGGTGCACCCTGCGGGGCCGGGACAGGTCGACCGGAGGGCTGCTCATCGGCTGCGTTGCGACGGCTCGGCCGGCGGCTCGGCCGCCACCGGATGGCCTGCGGCGGCCGCTGGCGGAGCCTTGACCGACATCACCGCCAGGACCTGGCGCGCGACGTTGTCGGCCGCGTCCGGGCGGCCGAACATCCGGGCGGC
The DNA here is from genome assembly GCA_019347675.1 of Actinomycetota bacterium. Taxonomy (NCBI): domain Bacteria; kingdom Bacillati; phylum Actinomycetota; species Actinomycetota bacterium. Next base: position 114,075 of record JAHWKW010000002.1, read on the forward strand.
GCCGGCCACCTCGCTGCCCAGCTCCGGATCCTCCAGCAGCGGCTCGACCGCCCGTGCCAGACGGTCGCCGTTGAGGTCACCATCGAGGATCATCCGCGCGGCTCCTGCACGGACCAGGGCTTCGGCGTTGTGGCGCTGGTGGTCACCGGTCGCGTGCGGGTACGGCACCAGCAGTGACGGCTTGCCAAGCACGGTCAGCTCCGCGATGGAGGTCGCGCCAGCGCGGCACACCACCACGTCGGCGAGGGCGTACGCCAGGCCCATCTCGTCGACGAAATCGACACAGTGCACCAGCGGACCCGACCAGCGCGTGCGGGCATCCGCCCACGCGGTGGCGGCTTCGGCGTGCAACGCACGCCCCGCCACGTGCAGGATCTGGAGCCGGTCGGGGTTCCGCCACCGCCCGAAGCTGGCGGTGGCCGCGTCGTTGATCGACCGTGCACCCTGGCTCCCACCGAACACGAGCACGGTGCGGCGGCCGCCGTCCAGCTCGAACCGCTCCAGCGCCTGTGCGCGGGCGGTGTCCTCGTCGAGCTCGAGCATCTCGTTCCGGACCGGGTTCCCGGTGACCGCGACGCGCTCGGGGTGGGAGAACCGGTCGCCGGAGCTGGGGAAGCTCACGGCGATGCGGTCCGCCCACCGAGCGGCGACCCGGTTGGCGAGCCCGGGAACGCTGTTCTGCTCGTGCACGATCAGCGGCAGCTGCAGTCGGTGTGCGGCGCGGGCCACCGGGAAGCTGACGTACCCGCCGAAGGTGACCACCGCGACCGCTTCCTCATGTTCGAGGAGCTCGCCGCAACGGCGGACCGCTGCCCGGATCGCGCCGGGCAGCTTGAGGATCTTGAACGACGGGCGCCGCGGCACGGGGAGCACGTCGATGTGGTGCAGGCGGTACCCGGCCTGGGGCACCAGGCGGCCCTCCAGCCGCTGTTGCGTGCCGATGAACACCGGCTCGATCGACGGGTCGAGCCGGGTCAACGCCCGTGCCACGGCGATCGACGGGAACACGTGCCCGGCCGTCCCCCCGCCGGCGAACGCCACCGACCGTGTCGATCCGTTCACCGGCGATCCTCCTCGCCGGCTGCACGGGCGACCGCCACGAGGATGCCCAAGCCGAGGAGCGTGGACAGCAGGCTGGAACCTCCGACCGACACCAAAGGCAGGGTCACACCGGTGATCGGCAGCAACCCGGTGACCGCCCCGACGTTCAGCAGGGCCTGGCCCACGATCCAGCCGCTGATCGCGAAGGCGACCAGTTGCCCGAACCGGTCGGAGGCACGGCGCGCCACGCGCAGGCCGACCACGACCACCGCAGCGAACAGGGCCAGCACGGTGGCCGCCCCCACGACGCCGAGCTCCTCGCCGATGATCGCGAAGATGAAGTCGGTCTCCGGGTTGGGGATGAAGTTCCACTTCCCCCGGCTCGAACCCAGGCCGACCCCCAGCCACCCGCCCGACCCCAGCGCGTACAGCGACTGCAGCAGCTGGTAGCCGCTGCCCAGCGGGTCGGCTGTGGGGTCCCACCACCCGACCAGCCGCGCGAAGCGATAGGGCTCCACCACGGCGGCGGCGGCGGTGAGCGTGACGCCGGCGGCACCGATCGCCGCCAGGGCGCGCGCGGGGACGCCGTCGGCCCACAGCACCAGCCCGACGACCATCCCGATCAGCACGGTCGTGCCCAGGTCGGGCTGCGCCAGGATCAGGATCGCTTCGATCGCCAGGAGCGGCAGCGCCGGGACGAGCAGGTGCGACAGGCGGTCGGTGGAGATACCCCGTTCGCGTTTGCGGGTGTGGACGTCGGCCAGCCACAGCACGGTCGCGAGCTTGGCCAGCTCCGAGGGCTGCACCACGACCGGGCCGAGTGCGAGCCAGCGCGTTGATCCGGCCTCACTGAGTCCCACACCGGGGATCAGGACCGCTGCGAGCCCCAGCGTGCTGGCCGCCACCATCAGCCACGCCAGCGGCCGCCAGACGCGGTGATCGGTTCCGGCGACCACCACGAAGATCGGGACGCCGACCGCGGTCCACAGCAGCTGACGGCGGAAGGTCCCGAACGGGTCGCCGTCCTCGGCCCCGTCCACGAACGAAGCCGAGAAGCTCATCGTCAGGCCGACCACGACCAGGGCGGTGACCAGCACGGCGGCGACGGTCGCATCGGTCGTCCACGGCCCGCACCGCGGTCGGCGAAGACGGCCGGTCCGCCGGCCGGCGGATGACGGCTGGGCCGGACGGGGCGGCGCGTGGCTGGAGACGGTCACCGCCGCGCCGCCGTCCCTGCTGTCACCGTCCGCGCTGCGCGGGCGAAGCGGTCGCCGCGTTCGGCGTAGTCGCGGAACTGGTCGAACGAGGCGCAGGCGGGCGCCAACAGGACCGTGTCGCCGGGCCGGGTGAGGTCGGCGGCGACCGCGACAGCCTCCTCGATGGACCTGGCGCGTGTGACCGCGACGTCGGCTTGGGCCGCGATGTCGGCCAGTTCGGGCGCCGCCTCCCCGATCAGGACGGCGTGGCGGACGCAACCGAGCTCGTCGGCCAGCACGGCGAGATCGACCCCTTTGCGCCGCCCACCCGCGATCCACACCACCGACCGTCCGTGGTCGGTGGTCGCGGCTTTCAGCGCCGCTGCGGCCGCGTGCGGGTTGGTCGCCTTGGAGTCGTTGACCCAGCGCACGCCGCCGTGGTCGGCGACGAGCTCCAGGCGGTGGCGCCCCGGACGGTACGCGCGGGCGGCGTCAGCCACCGGCTCGGGCGACGCACCCCCCAGCAACGCCGCGCACGCCGCCGCGGCCACGTTGGCCAGGTGATGCGGCGCCGCGGACCCCAGCTCCCCGGTGTCCATGACCACCCCGCTGCGGTGGGGCAGCTGGGTCACCAACCGTCCACCATCGACCCCGACGCCGAGCTCGGGCACCGTGGTGTGGCTGAACCACGCCACGCGCGCCGGGGCGTGCCTCCGGACCAGTGCCGCGGACGGCTCGTCGTCGAGGTTGCCCACCGCCCAGTCGCCCTCCTGCTGCGCCTGCCACAGCCGCGCCTTGGCGGCACCGTAGGCCGCGACGTCGCCGTGCCAGTCGAGGTGATCCGGCGCCAGGTTGAGCAGGACCCCCACTGCGGGACGGAGCGTCTCGGCGAAGCGCAGCTGGAACGACGACAGCTCGGCGACCAGCACAGCGTTCGAGGCGGCCTCACGCACGGCCGTGGTGAAGGGGTGGCCGATGTTGCCGCACGCGACCGCGTCCTGGTCGCCGGCCTGCAGCATCGCCGTGGTCAGCTCCGTGACGGTGGTCTTGCCGTTGGTCCCCGTCACGGCGATCAGCGAGCGCGGTGACAGCCGCCAGCCCAGCTCGGGTTCCGACCACACCGGCACGCCGAGTTCGGCGGCGCGGCGCAGCACCGGCGCGTGCTCGGGGACGCCCGGTGAGGCGACGACCACGTCGACGCCGTCGACCTGGTCCTCGCCGCTGACGCCGAGGATCACGGTCGCCCCGACCGCACGGAGATCGTCGGCGTGCTCGCTGTGCGGTTCCCGGTCGGTGGCGACCACGGCCGCGCCCACCTCCAGGAGGGCGTGCACCGCCGGGACGCCCGAGCGGCCGAGCCCGACGACCAGCGCGCAGCCCACACCGAGGTCAGCCACCGGCACCGCCCCGTGCGAGGAACTCCGCGTAGAAGATGCCCAAGCCCACGGCCACCCCGATGCCCGCGATGATCCAGAAGCGGACGATCACGGTGGTCTCCTGCCACCCTTGCATCTCGAAGTGGTGATGCAGCGGGGCCATGCGCAACACCCGACGACCGAACCCGCGGTAGGCGATGATCTGAGCGATCACACTGACGGTCTCGATCACGAAGATCCCCCCGAGGGTCACCAGAAGCAGCTGGGTGCTGGTCGCGAGCGCCAGCGCGGCCAGGAGCCCGCCGAGCGCGAGCGACCCCGTGTCGCCCATGAACACCTTGGCGGGGGGCGCGTTCCACCACAGGAACCCCGCGCATGCCGCCATGCCCGCCGCCGCGACGACCGCCAGGTCGATGGCGTCGTTGGGCTGGACGTCGTACGCCAGCGGATGGCGGAACTGCCAGAAGGCCATCAGCGCGTAGGCGGCCAGGACCTGCACGCTGGCTCCGGCGGCCAGCCCGTCTAGCCCGTCGGTGAGGTTCACGGCGTTCGACGTCCCCGACATCATCACGAACACCCAGGCGAAGAACAGCGCGGCCGGCAAGGGCTCGCCGAAGTCGCTGACGAACGACAACTTCTGCGAGACGCCGCCGAAGTTGGGTCCGACGTAGGCGAACGTCATCGCGACGAGCGCCTGTCCCACGAACTTCGCGGTCTTGGACAGGCCGAGGTTGCGGTTCAGCCGGATCTTGATGAAGTCGTCCAGGAAACCGACGGCGCCCATCCCGACGAACGTGCCCAGGACCAGCAGGCCGGTCGGGGTGACGCGCACGCCCGTCACCCGGGCAGCGAGGTACCCGATCAGCGCCGCCAGCACGATCGCGGCACCGCCCATGGTGGGCGTGCCGGCCTTGGCGGCGTGCAGGTGCTCGGCGTCCTCCCGGATCAGCTGGCCGAAACCCTGACCGCGGAAGTACCGGATCACCGCGGGAGTGATCACGATCGACGCGACGAACGACACCGCCGCCGCGAACAGGACGGCCCTCAAGGAGCGGCCCCGGAGCGGTTCAGCAAGGCATCGGCGACGGCCTCGAGGCCACCGACGCGGCTGGCCTTGACCAGGACGACGTCGCCGGCACGCACCCGTGGATGGACCACGTCGACGGCGCCGTCCGCGTCATCGACCTGCCACAGGTGATCCCCAGCGAAGCCTGCTTCGCGGGCGCCCGCCGCGATCGCGGCGGCGTCGCCTCTGCCGACCACCACCAGGCGGTCGAGCCCGGCAGCGGCGCACTCCCGGCCGAGGGCCCGATGGTCGTCGTGGGAGGTCTCGCCCATCTCGGCCATCAGGCCAAGCACCGCCCAGCTGCGGCCGGCGACGGTGCCCTGGATCCGCAGCAGCGCATCCAGTGCCGCGCGCATCGACGCCGGGTTGGCGTTGTAGGCGTCGTTGAGGACCACCACCCCGCCGGCCTCGCTCACCTCGCTCCGCCAGGACGAGACCGGCGCGGCTCGCAGCGCCGCCGCAGCAGCTTCGATGTCGACGCCGGCGATCCCCGCGGCGGCCAGCGCCGCCAGGGAGTTGCTGACGTGGTGCTCACCTGCGAGCGGAACGCTGACGTGCGCCTCGCCCCATGGCGTGCGTGCCAGGAACCGCGGGCGGGCGAGGCGGTCCAGGTCGACGTCGTCGGCGACCACGTCGGCGTCGGTGCGACCGTAGGTCAGCACCTGCGCGTCGGTGCGTGCGGCCATGGCGAGGACACGTGCGTCGTCGGCGTTGAGGATCGCGGTGCCGGCGGGACTCAGGGCCTCGACCAGCTCACCCTTGGCGCGGGCGACGGTGTCGACGTCACCGAACATCTCCAGGTGCGCGGCGTTGACCGCGGTCACGATGGCGACGTCTGGCTGCACCACCGCCATCAGTGCGGCGATGTGGCCGACGCCCCGCGAGCCCACCTCGACCACCAGCACCTCGGTGTCGGCGCGTGCCGCCAGGCAGGTCAGCGGGACCCCGATCTCGTTGTTGTACGACCCGGGCGCCGCGACCGTCCGCCGGCCAGCGCCGAGCGCCGCGGCGGCCAGGTCCTTGGTGGTGGTCTTGCCGACCGATCCGGTGATCGCAACCACCTGGGGAGCGACGCGCTCGCGGACCACGCGGGCCAGGTCGCGCAGCGCCCGCCGTGTGTCGTCGACGAGGACGGCCGGAGCGGCCGTGGACGTGGGCCGCTCGGCGACGTAGGCCACCGCGCCGGCGTCGATGGCCTCGGCGATGTGGTCATGGCCGTCGTGGCGTTCGCCGCGCAGCGCCACGAACAGCGCGCGGTCGGGGACGTCCCGCGAGTCGGTGGTGACCTCGTGCACCGTCCGATCGCCGCTGGAGAGGTCCGCGAGCCGCCCACCGGTTGCGGTTGCGACGTCGGCCAGGCGCAGGGTGATCACGCTGCGCCTCCGCGCTGGCGTCGCCATCCGCGGGCGGCGAGGACCTCGGTGGCGACCTGGCGGTCGTCGAACGGGACGGTGCGGTCGGCGAACTCCTGGTCGGTCTCGTGACCCTTCCCGGCGATCAGCACGACGTCGCCGGGCTCGCTCCCGGCGATGGCGGCTGCGATCGCGGCGCGGCGGTCGGGCTCGACCACCACGTCGGCGCTTGGTACCCGCCGGGCGCCAGCCTCCACCTGGGCCAGGATCGCGATGGGGTCCTCGGAGCGGGGGTTGTCCGAGGTCAGCACGGCCCGGCCGCCTTCCGCGGCGATGCGGCCCATGACGGGGCGTTTGCCGACGTCGCGGTCGCCACCGCACCCGACCACGACGTGGACGCGGCTTCCGGGCTCGATCAGCTTGTCGACCTCGGCGACCGCTCGTGACAGGGCGTCGGGCGTGTGCGCGTAGTCCACCAACACTGCGAACGGCTGGCCGCGGTCGACCGGTTCCAGCCGCCCCGGGATCCCCGGGCAGTCAGCGATCCCAGCAGCGGCGGCGTCGGGCTCGACACCGACGCGGGTGGCCGCCAGGTACGCGGCAGCGGCGTTGGCGCTGTTGTACGCGCCGATCAGCCGCGTCGTGAGCGTCATGGCGGGACCGCCGGGGAGCGCCCCGGCGTGGTCGGCCACGAGCCGGCAGGTGACGCCCTCGATGCTGGAGTCGACGTCCACGATGCGCACGTCCGCATCGGGCGACTGCCCGTAGGTGACGACGGGGATGGTGGCGATGTCGGCGAGCCGCCGGCCCCACTGGTCGTCGACGCACACGATGGCGACCTCGGCCAGCTCCGGCGTGAACAGCCGTGCCTTCGCCGCGAAGTAGTCCTCGAGGGTCCCATGGAAGTCGAGGTGCTCCTGGCTGAGGTTGGTGAACACCGCCGCCGCGAACCGGGTCCCGTCCACACGGTGCTGGGCGAGCCCGTGGGAGGACACCTCCATGGCCACCGCGTCGACCCCGCGGGCGTCCATCGTGGCCAGCAGACGCTGCACGTCGGTGGCCTCCGGTGTAGTGCGCACGCCCGGTTGGGGCTGGCCGTGGATCCGTGTCTCGATCGTGCCCACCACGCCGGTTCCGAGCGCCCCGGCGCCGAACGCCGATTCAAGCAGGTACGTGGTGGTCGTCTTGCCGTTGGTGCCGGTGACGCCCACGACGCTGAGACGATCGCTGGGGTGATCGTGGATGCGCGCCGCGACGGGTCCGAGCGCCCGTCGGACCGACGGGACCCGCACCTGGGGGACGTCGACCTCGACGAAGCGTTCGACGAGCAGGGCCGGCGCGCCGGCGTCGACGGCGTCGATGCAGAATTTGTGACCGTCGACGGTCGCGCCCGGGACGGCGCAGTACAGCCAGCCGGGCCGCACCTGACGGCTGTCGTGCGTCGCGTCGGTCATCACCGCGTCGCCGCGCCGCTCGATCGGTCCGCTCCGTCCGGACGCAGCGGCGTCTGCGACCTCGGGGAGGGTGATCGTCACGGAGCCGGCCTCGGGCACGCGCAGGGTCGGTGGCGCCAAGCGAGGATAGCCACGGCGGCTGGTGGCTCCGGGGAGCCGTCGGTGGTCATGGCGAGGGGGTGTCGGCAGGCGCATCCGTCACGCCCCGGAAGGTCGCCGCAGGGGTCGGGGTCGCAGCGGCGGTGTCTGGGGCCGGCGGCGGGGCGGCGCGGGCGTCCGCTGCAGCTGGGTCGGTCGGTGGGATCCGGCGGTGGGCCAGGGCGAAGCGCATCACCTCCGCGAAGGTGGGGGCGGCGACCACCCCGCCGTAGATCGGCCGCGGCTCGTCGACCATGACGGCGACGACCATCCGCGGGTGTTCCACGGGCGCGAAACCGACGAACGAGGCGATGTACTCGCCGCTGTACCCCCGCGCCCCGGTCAGCGGCTTGCGTGCCGTGCCGGTCTTGCCGGCGACGTCGTAGCCGGGGACGGCCGCCCGCTCACCCGTGCCCTGGTCGCCGCTGACGACGTCTTCGAGCATGGCCCGCACGTGGCGGGCGGTGTCGACGCTGATGACGCGGTGACGGGCGGGCTGCGGGGCGGAGTCGAGTCGTCCGTCCGCGCCGACCACGCCGCGCAGCAGCCGCGGCTGGGTCGCGACACCGTCGTCGGCGAGCGTGGCGTAGAGGTGTGCGGCCTGCAGCAGGGTCACGGCCACGCCCTGACCGATCGCGATGGTGGGCAGGCTGGTCGCAGACCACTGCTCGCGTGGCAGGAGCGCGCCGTCGACCTCACCGGGGAAACCGATCCCCAGAGGCTGCCCGTACCCGAAAGCTTCCAGGTAGCGACTGAGCCGGTCGGGGCCGAGCTGGTCGGCGACCAGGATCGTGCCGATGTTCGACGACCGTTCCACGATCTGCCGCAGCGTCAGGTTCTCGGTCGGATGGCGATGGGCGTCGCTGAAGACCTTCCGCCCCCACGGCAGGCGGTCGGGGACGGCGAGGACCGTGTCGGGCCCGACGATGCCCTCCTCGACCGCCGCGGCGGCGGTCACCGCCTTCTGCACCGACCCCGGTTCGAACATGTCCGTGACAGCGCGGTTGCGGCGCGTCCCTTCGTCGGAGCCCTGCAGCCGGTTGGGGTCGAAGCCGGGAGCGCTGGCCATCGCCAGGACCTCCCCGCTACCCACCTCGAGGACCACGACGCTGGCTCCGACGGCGTCGAAGCGTTCGACCGCCGCCGCGGCGGCCCGTTCGGCGACGTGCTGGATCTCCCGGTCGAGCGTCACGACCAGGTCGGTCCCGGCCTGGGAGGGGCGGAGCTCGCGGGTCCCGGATGCGATGGTCAGACCTCCCGGGGCGCGCTCCAGCGCGAGCCGGCCCGGCTCGCCTGCCAACAGCTGGTCGTACTGCAGCTCCAGACCCGACAGGCCGTCCCCGTCGATGCCGGTGAACCCCACGACCTGCCCGGCGAGCGGACCGGCGGGGTAGACCCGCGTCGGCTCGGTCAGCACCCCGATCCCCGGCAGCTGCAGCTCGGCGATGCGCTGGCCCAGCGCGTGATCGACCTGCCGAGCCAGGTAGCGGAAGTGTCCCTCGGCGCGGAGATGGGCCTCGACCGCGTCGGGCGTCGTCCCCAGCAGCGGAGCCACGGTCGCGGCGACCTCGGCGGCGTCGGCGGCGGGCGGGACGACCAAGCCGTCGTCGCGGATGCGTTCCCGGAACGCGCGCGGGTCGGCGTAGACGGTGGCGGCATCGACCGATGTGGCGAGCACGTCGCCTTCACGGTCGTAGATCCGTCCGCGCCTCGGCGGGAGCTCCACCGTCCGCAGGCGCTGCTGCTCACCCAGCGCGGCGTAGTGGGCGGCGTGGACGATCTGGACCGTCACCAGCCGGTACCCGACGGCGACGAACGCCAGCAGATACACCAGCAGCGCGGCGGTGGCGCGACGGGCGAACGGGTCGCGGCGCCGGCGGCCGCGGCCGGGGCGGCCTGTCGGTGTCGCGCCGCGACCCGCGGCCCCCCCGGCCAGCACCGTCGGCTACCGCTGCACCGACAGAACGGGCTTCATCCGGTCGGTCTGGCCGCCGGTGGCCGCTTCGGTGACGACGGTCCCGTCTTGGGGCAGGCGCCGCTCCACGACCAGGAACCGCGCCCCGTCGGCGGGGACCATGCCGAGCTCATCCAACGCGACCTGCTCGATGCGCGCGGGGTCCTCCAACGCCGCCACCTCCGCGACCAACTCGGCGTAGCGGCGCTCGGCCTCGGCGACGTCCGCCTCCAACTGCGCGGCGCGCACCGCGTCGGCGGCGGCGAGCGCGTTGACGGTCAGCGTGGCGAACACGGCGGCGCCGCTGATCGTGACCAGCACCAGCGCGAACAGCAGCGTCCGCCGCCGCCGCGGTGCGGTGACCACGCGGAGACGCGGGGTCGGGGCGCGGCCGGGAACACGACGGGACTGGGGGACTGCACTCATGCGGGGACCTCGAGACGGCGCGCGGCGCGCAGTCGCGCAGCGCGGGCGCGTGGGTTGGCGGCGACCTCGGCGTCTCGTGGCCGCTCAGGACGTCGGGTGAGGACCTCCACCAGCGGCTGGCGGCCGCAGCCGCAGACCGGTAGGCGCGGCGGGCAGATGCAGCCGCGGGCGGCGTCAGCGAAGGTCCGCTTGACGATGCGGTCCTCAAGCGAGTGGTACGCGAGGACGACGCACACCCCGCCGGCCATCAGACGCTCGAGGGCCTGCGGCAGGGATGCCTCCAATGCCTCGAGCTCGGCGTTGACCGCGATGCGCAGGGCCTGGAACGTCCGCGTCGCCGGGTGGGGACCGGTGCGACGCGCAGCTGCGGGGATCGCGTCGCGGACGACCTCGGCCAGCTCGCGGGTGGTCGACAACGGCCGGTTCGCGACGATCGCGGCGGCGATCCGCGAGGCGAAGCGTTCCTCGCCGTACCGGGAGATGACCCGGCCCAGCTCCTGCTGGTCGGCCTCGTTGACGATGTCGGCGGCGCTCCGCCCGCTGGTCGGGTCCATGCGCATGTCGAGCGGACCCTCGTGGCGATAGCTGAACCCGCGGTCGGGGCGGTCGACCTGCATCGACGAGATGCCCAGGTCGTACAGGACGCCCGCTGGTCGCTGGATCCCCAGCTCGTCGAGGACATCGGCGAGCGCGTCGAAGCGCGCCTGGATCAGCTCGGTCGGGGCGTCGATGTCGGACAGCCGCTGACGCGCCAGCGCCAGGGCGTCAGCGTCACGGTCGATGCCCACCAGCGACGTGGACAGCCCGCGTGCGGTGCGCGTTCGCGTGATCGCGGCGGCGTGGCCGGCTGCGCCGAGCGTGCAGTCGATGATGGGCCCCGGCGGGGCATCGGCGAGGAGCCCAACGACCCGGTCGACCATGACCGGGACGTGCGGGGCGCCGGACGCGGCCGTCACGCGACAGGACGCGATCACGGCGTGGCCTGCAGGGGCAACAGGCGGTCGAGCTCGGCGAAGGCCCTCTCCGCGTCGCTGCGGTACGTCTCCCAGGTCCCACGGTCCCAGACCTCGACCTTCTCGTCGGCCCCCACGATCGTCAGGTCACGGTCGAGGTCGGCGTACTCCCGCAGCCGGCCAGGGACGGTCACACGGCCCTGCCCGTCGGGGCTGTCCTGGTGTGCGCCGGCGAGGAACACGCGCAGGTACGCACGCGCGCGCTGATCGTCGCGTGGGAGTGCGCGCAACTCCTCCACACGCCGCTCGAAGCTGGCGGCGGGGTAGATGTCGATGCAGCGGTCCTGCCCGGGCACGAAGACCAACCCCCCGGCGAGCCGATCGCGGAAGCGGGCCGGCAGGATGACGCGACCCTTGGCGTCCAGCGTGTGCTGGTGTTCGCCGAGGAACACGTGGTTGCCTCCGCTTCAACTGACTGCCGGCTCGGGGACCATCACACGGCCGGCCGCGATGCCGACAGGCCCCAGGTCCCTCCACTTCGCACCACCATACGCCCCTGCGCTGTGTGGCGTCAACGGACCCCGTGCGTTCTCCCCCGCGACGGCGCGTCCTGGGACGATCTCGCGCTCGGATGTGTCGCTGCAGTCCCGTCGGGTCACACGTCGACTCGGTTGGGTCTTCGCGGCGACAACGACCTCCTGTGCCACAACAGCAACGACCGTCAGATCCTCGCGGGGCGTTGGTGGAGGGAAGTGGAGGGCTACCGGACGGAGAGGGCGGCGTCCCACCGCGCCCCGAGGTACGGCTGGAGGTAGGGTCGCCAGTCGTGGCCCAGGCGCCCAGCGCGGACCACGAGCCAGAACACCGGCGGCGGAGCCTTCGGTGCGACGGCGAGCTCCAGGCCGGCCTCGGCCGGCGTGCGGTCCTGCTTGGTGGCGTTGCAGCGGCGGCACGCGGCCACCACGTTCTCCCAGCGGTGCTCACCGCCCCGCGAGCGCGGGATCACGTGGTCGACGTCCTCCGCCGGCGCGTGGCAGTACTGGCAGCGGCCGCCGTCGCGGACGAACACCGCACGGCGGGACAGCCCGGCGTGGGCCCGCCGCGGCACGTGCACGTACCGGGTGAGGCGGACCACGGTCGGGGCGCGCAGCGCCAGCCTCTCGGAGCGGAACCACGCCCCGTCTTCGTGGACGATCTCCGCCTTGCTGGTCAGGACCAGCACCACCGCGCGGCGGGCGGAGACCACGGCCAGAGGCTCCATGGAGGCGTTCAGGACCAGTGTCGGTCCTGGCGAGGCCACCAGCACATGGCGACCTCCAGCGTCACCGGAGGCCCGGCCGTGGTCGCTCGTGCGGGCAGCGTCGTCCACGCTGGCGAGTGTACGCCCCGTCCACCGGCGCACCCGTTGCAGCGCAACCCGGTGAAGCCCTCCCACGCTGGCGAGTGTACGCCCCGTCCACCGGTGCACCCGTTGCAGCGCAACCCGGTGACACCCTGCCACGCCGGCATCCAGATCGTCTCGGCACGGGGAGGATGTCGGCCCCGCGGCTACCATCGCCGCGCCGCCGACCACCGGCGGCCAGGAGGCATCGTGGCCAAGGCGGCCAAGGCCATGACCGGTTCGGGGGCACGGCTGGATCTCGTCCCCCTGGCGTCGACGCTCGCCGCCATCGAAGGCAACGTCCGCTCGGTGATCGAGGGCAAGCCCGCGGTGGTGCGTCTGGCGGTCGTCGCGCTGCTGGCCGAGGGTCACATCCTGATCGAGGACGTGCCAGGAGTCGGGAAGACGCTGTTGGCCAAGGCGCTCGCACGTTCCATCGACTGCTCGGTGCAGCGTGTGCAGTTCACCCCCGACCTGTTGCCGTCCGACGTCACCGGGGTCACCGTCTACAGCCCCGACACCGGGCAGTTCGAGTTCAAGCCGGGCCCGGTCTTCGCCAACGTGGTGCTCGGCGACGAGATCAACCGCGCCGGACCCAAGACCCAGTCCGCGCTCCTGGAGGCGATGGAGGAGCGCACCGTCACCGTCGACGGTGTGACCTACGCGCTGGGGGTGCCGTTCCTGGTGATGGCGACCCAGAACCCGATCGAGCTCGACGGCACCTACCCGCTGCCCGAGGCGCAGCGCGACCGCTTCATGATGCGCCTCGCGATCGGCTACCCGGATGCGGACGCCGAGCTGGAGGTGCTGCGCACGCACGGCCACGGCGACCGGCTCGCCGACCTGGCTGCGGTGACCGACGCCTCGACCGTCGCCGAGGTGATCGAGGTGGTCCGAGGGGTGTACGTCGCCGAGTCGGTCGAGCGCTACATCGTCGCGATCTGCCGCTCGACCCGCACCCACGGCGACGTGGAGCTGGGAGCCTCGCCCCGCGCGTCGCTGGCTTTGATGCGGGCAGCCCGGGCGCTCGCGGCGACCGAAGGGCGAGACTACGTGGTCCCCGACGACGTCAAGGCCCTCGTGCCGCACGTGCTGCCGCACCGTCTGATCCTACGGCCAGAGGCGCAGCTGGCCGGCCGCGGCCCCAGCGACGTCCTCGCCGACGTGGTCGCCGGGATGCCCGCCCCGACCGGGCCGTGACCGATCGAGGCAAGCTGATGCTGGTCGCAGCGGCCGCATCCTGGGTCGTGAGCCGGACCTTCGCGATCGACGAGCTGTCGATGGCGGCGCTCGCGTGCATCGCGCTGGTCGTCGTGGGCGTCACCTACACGCGGGTGGCGTCCGCACACGTGTCGATGCGCCGCAGCGTGCGCCCGCACCGCCTCTTCCACGACGCCCACGCCACCGTCACGCTGGACGTGCGCAACGACGGGCGGCTGCCGACGGCCGTCCTGATCGTCGAGGACCGCGTCCCCGGCGTCCTCGCGATCCCGCCCCGCTTCGTCGTTCCGCCTCTGCGCCCGCGGCAGGTCCACCAGGTCACGTACCGCCTGCACGGGCGGCAGCGTGGCCGCTACGCGATCGGACCGGCCGTCGTGCATCTGCGGGACCCGTTCGGCGTGGCGCAGCGGCCGGTGCGGTTCGGGGCGACCAACGAGGTGCTCGTGTACCCGCCGGTGTGGGCACTGCCACCGGCGCTGCCACGCATGGGACCGGTGGGGACGGTCAGCGACGGCTCCGCACGTCCGCTGGCCACAAGCGGGGACTTCGCCAACATCCGTGAGCACGTCCGCGGTGATGACCTGCGCAAGGTGCACTGGAAGTCGACCGCGCACCGCGGGAAGATCATGATCAAGCAGGAGCAGGCGCCCCAGGGCGCCGAGGCGACCATCGTCTTGGACACGCGGCGGGACGCCCACCGCGGCACCGGCCCCACCTCCACGTTCGAAGAGGCCGTCGCGGTCGCCGCGAGCGCAGCCTACGACCTGTCGGAACGCGGCTACCGGCTGCGGCTGGTGGCCGGCTCCGTCACCGAGCCTGCCCCGACCCTGCCGTGGGAGGTGCTCCTCGAGCGCCTCGCCGTGGTGAGCGCCCGACGGGGCGCGACTCTCCGCCCGGTGTGGCAGCCGCTGGCCGCTGGCACGGCCGGCGAGGGGATGCTGGTCGCGGTGGTCGCCCCGCCCGGCGCCGAGGACCTGCGCCACATGGTCCGCGCCGGGCGCGGCTTCGCGCTGCGGGTCGCGGTGGTGGTGGCCGCGCGTACACCACGCCCCGAACCCGGCAGTCGTGAGCGCCTGGCGGCTGGGGACGCGCTGCGGGCGCTCCGCGTGGCAGGGTGGCGCGCGAGCCTGCACCGGCCTGGCGATCGCCTCGACGTCACCTGGGGGGAACTGGCACTGCACGCGGCGCGCGGCGCGCCCGCGGGGTCACCGCGCTGATGCGTCGCGATCTCGTGTTGACCGGCGCGGCAGCGCTGGTCGTGTTGACCGCGACGGCCTCCCTGCAGCGGGTCTTCCTCGACGGAGCATGGCGACCTCACGCCTGGGGTGCGGCCGCGGTGGCGCTGGCGGTGGCTGCCGCCGCCCACCGTCTGCGGCTCGGCGTTGTGGGCGCCGCCGTCCTCAGCGCCGCTGCGTTCGTGGCAGCCACCTCGGCGGCGCACCTGGACATCGGCGGCTGGCTGCCCGGGCGCGCCGACCTGGCCGAGTACACCGCGTTGTGGGCAGTCGCGGTCAACGACCTCGCTCACGAACCTGCCCCCGCCCGGACCACACCCGGGCTGATGCTGATCGTGTGGACCGGGGCCTGGTGGGTGACCCACGGGTTGCACGAGCTCCTGGTGCGGCTGCGCCGGCCCGGCCACGCCCTGGTGGCCGCGGCGTGTCTGTGGGCGTTCCCCCTGGCGGTCCCCCAGCCGCCAGGACGGACCTGGCCCCAGGCCATGCCGTTCCTGGCCGCAGCGGCGCTGGTCCTCCTGCTGGAACCCGACCCCGACGTGGCGGCCCGGCGGCGACCCGCCGGCTCGCCGCGGCTGAGCCCGGCAGGGGTGGGACTGGGCGCGGTCGCGATCCTCATCGCTGGGTCGGCCCCGACCATCGTCCCGGGGTACGGCCAGGCACCGTGGGTGAACCTGTCCGGGCAGCGCGCCGCCCGGGGCTACCAACCGATCGTCGACGTCTCGACGCGGCTCACGCTGCCGGCACCGCGTGACCTGCTCCGCGTGGACGCGCCGCGGCCGCTGTACCTGCGCCTCGCCGGGCTGGACACCTTCGATGGGTACACCTGGCGTGTCGGCCCGGCCGGGTCGCCCTCGTTCTCCCCGGACGAGGTCATCCCGGTCGACCGGACGCTGCCGCCGGAGGTCGAGATCCGCGCGCAGGAGCCGGTCACCGTGACGGTCGAGAACCTGTCGTTGGAGAACGTCTTCGTTCCGGTCCCCTACCACCCGCTCCGGGTCGGCGGCGACGCCGCCCGCTCCATGGTGTACTCCCGCGACGGCACGTTCATCGCCTCGTCCCAGACCCTCGACGGCAGGCCGGCGCTGGTCCCCGGCCTGGCCTACAGCGTGCGGTCCGCGATCCCCAATCCACGTCCCGAGGACCTGCGGACGGTCACCGAACACAACTACGGCGACCCCGGCGACGAACGGTGGTTGGCGCTGCCGCGGGACTACCCCGAGCTGCGAGCCGTGGCCGACGAGGTGCTCGCCGCCGCCGACGCCGCGACCCCGTTCGATACGGCGTTCGCGCTGCAGGACTTCTTCCGCGACAGCCGCCGCTTCCAGTACTCGCTCGACGTCCCGCCGCTGCGCGACGCCGATGCGCTGACACGGTTCGTCACCACCGACCGCACCGGGTACTGCGAGTACTTCGCCACCGCCATGGCGGTGATGCTGCGGCTGGAGGGCATCCCGTCCCGCGTGGCGGTGGGTTTCCGGCTGGGACGGCAGAGCGAGTCGGGCCAGTACGTGGTGTCGACCGACAACGCCCACGCCTGGGTCGAGGTGCTGTTCCCCGGTTACGGCTGGATCCAGTTCGAACCGACGCCGGCGCTCCCCGACGCACTGGTTCCCTCCCGCCAGGAGATCATCCCGTCCGAACCGGTCGGTGGAGGGTCGCGACCGCCGCGTGGCGCCCAACCTGCGTCCGGTGAGGAGCTCCCCGACCGACCGCCCGATGACGTGGCGCCCACCGAACCCTCCGCGCGACCGTCCGTCCCCGCCGCTCGCGGCGGTGCCGGGTCGCAGGACAACGGCACTCAGCCCCTGCCGTGGCTGCTGGTCGCGGTGATGGGGGGTGGGGCGGCCTTGCTGTTCGCGCAGCGGCGGCCGCGTGGCGACCTCGACGATCGGGAACGGGTCCTGGCCACCCAACGGCGGGTGCATTCGCAGGCTCGGCGGTACGGCGTCGGCCGCCGTCGCTCGGAGACGGCGCGGGAGGTCGCGTTGCGGTGGGCGGCCGAGGGCAGGGTCGGCGCCGACCAGGCCCGCCGCTTCGCCGACCTGGCGCAGGCCGCCGCGTTCGGCGGCCTGGTGGAGCGGGGCGCCGCAGATGAGGCCGAACGGCTGGGCGGGCAGGTCACAGCCGGGCTGCGAGCGTCCGTGACGCGCCGTCACCGGCTGGTCGCGCCGATCCGGATCCCGCTCGCGGGTGCCATGTCGACGGGGCGTCGGGCCGCGGCGGTGGTCAGGCACCGAGTCCTCGGTTAGCGACGGGGCTTCGCGACGGCGCTTCGCGACGGCGGTCAGCGACCGCCGGTGCGGCGGCGCGGCGGCCACCCTCGGTTCGCGACGGGGCTTCGCGACGGCGGTCAGCGACCGCCGGTGCGGCGGCGCGGCGGCCGCCCTCGGTTCGCGACGCCCCGGCGAGCGGACGGCTAGCGGCGGCGGCGCACGAAGGCTCGACGGAGCTCGTCGATCACGCCGCCCGGCCCCGAACCCAGGCCCCGCACCGCACCGGCACCGACGAGCACCGAGGTGAACATCAGCGCGAACCCGACCATCCCGAGGACCAGGTGGAAGGTCAAGCCGAGCAGCGTCACGAGACCGACGAGGAAACCGATCACCGACCAGCGCAAACGACGCAGGTGCAACCGGGCAGGGGTGGTGTTCGCCACGGTGGCGACGAACTTCGGGTCCTCTTCGGACAGCTGCCGCGCGATCTCCTGCAGCATGCGCTCCTCGTGCTCGGACAGCGGCATTGTGTCTCCCTCTGCGCCACCACGGCCGGGGCTCTACGAGTATACGAGCGGCCCCGCCACCACGGTGGGTGAGCACTCGGATCGTCGGGTCACCTCGCGGACGGTCACCCGACCGTGGCCGGTACGATCGGCTCCGCCGACGGCCACGGGGACGATGTGCTCGAGCGTGAGTGGGTGAGCATCCGCGACCCCGATGACGGCCACCTGCGGTACACCTTCGACGTGTCCTTCCTGCTGTCGCACTACCGGTGCATCTACGGGCAGGGTTGCCCGGGGGTCCTGTGCGACGGCAGCGACCCGGCGCTGGGCTGCTGTGTGCACGGGGCGTACTACGTCGACGCCGACGAGCGGGTCCGCGTCGAAGGTGAGCTGCTCAACGAGCTCGATCCCGAGATCATGCAACTCCACGACCAGGCGGTGGCGGACGGCATCACGTCGCTCGACGAGGACGGAGAGGCCCACACGCGCCTGGTCGACGGCGCGTGCATCTTCCTCAACCGCGGCGGGTGGCCGGCCGGCGAAGGATGCTCGTTGCACGTGCTGGCGATGCGCCGCGGCGAGCACCACATGACCTACAAGCCGACCGTCTGCTGGCAGGTGCCCCTGCACCGCTCGATCGCCGAGGAGGTCGCCAACGACGGCGAGAAGCTCGAGATCCACACGATCTCGGCGTTCGAACGTGGGACGTGGGGGGAAGGCGGGGCGGACTTCGCCTGGTGGTGCACCGATGAGCCATCGGCGTTCACCGCACGGCAACCGCTGTACCGCAGCATGGAACGTGAGCTGCGTGAGATGGTCGGCGACGGGGTGTACGACGAGCTCGCCACGTTCCTCGACCGTCGGCGGCGCCGCCGGGACACGGTGCGGTTCCTCCCGGTCGCCGACTAGCGCTGCCTGGGAGCGTCGTCGATCGCGCGTGTCGAGCGGTCGGTGAGCGCGGAGCGGCGGCCACCGCCCGATGCGTCGGTCAGCCTTCGAGGTCGTCGCGGGTTGGGGCGGCGTTCCCGGCCGGGGCGTCGGAATCCAGCAGCGCCCCGTAGGTGACGACCTCACCGCCGAACCGGTGGCGTAGCGCGTCCGCAGCCCGCTCGGCGTCCTCCCACCGCTGGTCACCGTCCAGGGCGAGCTGGCGCGCCGCCGCGCCCGCAGTGAGGTTCGTCACGGCGACGCCGAGGAGGCGGATCCGGACCCGTTCCAAGCGCAACCGGCCGTACAGTTCCCGGGCCACGGTGACCAGGTCGTGGGTGCGGTCGGTCGGCAGGTCGAGCGTGGCCGACCGCGTCACCGTCTGGAAGGAACTGAACCTCACCTTGAGGGTGATAGTTCGCCCGGCGAGGTCACCGTCGCGCAGGCGCCGGCCGACCTTCCGACACATCCCGAGCAGCTCGCGGGCGATGACCTCGGGGTCATCG
Organism: Actinomycetota bacterium; assembly: GCA_019347675.1. Classification (NCBI taxonomy): domain Bacteria; kingdom Bacillati; phylum Actinomycetota; species Actinomycetota bacterium. The sequence continues at coordinate 133,023 of JAHWKW010000002.1, forward strand.
AGGTCCCGGTCGTAGGTCTCCTCCACCGAGATGCTCTTGGCCGGTTCGTACGGGGTGACGGGGCGGTCGTCGATCCCTCGGGCGAGCCGGTGCAGCTGACCGCCGACCGCCCCGCCGAGGACCCGTTCGAGGGTCACGCGATCGCTGTCGGCGAGCTGACCGACCGTGTGGAACCCGTACCGGTGGAGGCGCTCGAGGGTGCGTGGGCCCACTCCCCACAGGTCGGAGACCGGCAGCGGCCGCAGGAACGCCGCGACCCGGTCGCGTGGGAGGTGGACCAGCCCGTCGGGCTTGGCCTTCCCCGAGCACAGCTTGGCGAGGAACTTGTTGGGGGCCACCCCGACCGAACAGGACAGGCCGAGCTGGTCGCGGACGTCCGCCCGGACCTGTGCAGCGATCCGGGTCGGTTCGCCGAACAGGCGCCCCGCGCCCGCGACGTCGAGGAACGCCTCGTCGAGGGCAAGCGGCTCCACCAGTGGGGTGTAGGCGATCAGGATCTGTCGGACGCGTCCCGAGACGGCGACGTACCTGGCGAAGTCCGGCGCGACGACCACCAGAGCGGCGCACAGGCGCCGTGCCCGGACCATCGGCATGGCGCTGGTGATCCCGTACCTGCGGGCCTCGTACGAGGCCGCGGCGACCACACCACGCGAGCCGCTCCCCCCGACCACGACGGGGCGGCCAGCCAAGGTCGGATCGTCGCGCTGCTCGACCGACGCGTAGAAGGCATCCATGTCGACGTGCAGGATCGGCTCGGGGGGGCGGTCAGCACGCACCGCGGCGCTCCTAGGGAACGTACGTTCGCCGCAGCGTACTCGCGTCGGCCCACCCCACGGGGCGTCCTGGTAGACCGGTGCGGGATCCTGGGGAGGTGGCGATGCGCCGCGTGCTGATCGCTGTCGTCGCGGCGGTCGTCGTGGCGGGGCTCGCCGTCGGTGGCTGGGCGTGGTGGCAGCAGTCGCAGCTGCGGGCACGGGAGCAGGCGCGTCGTCAGGCCGCCGCCGTCGCCCAGCGGTTCCTGGACGCCTGGGAGGAGGGCAACCTCGACCAGCTCCCGGCTCTGACACGTGCCCCGCCCGACGACCTCGCCGCCCACCACGCCACCATGCGCGAGCGGCTCCAGGCTGACCGGTTGGATCTCGAACCCGGCGAGGCCGAGCTCAACGACTCCTCGAACCTCGACGCTGGCGTCACCGTGCCGTTCCAGGTCCGCATGCACCTGGCGGGACTGGGCGACTGGAGCCATCGCAGCTCCCTGGCGCTGACTCGCATCGAGGACGCGGAGCAAGCGACGTGGCGGGTCGAGTGGTCGCCGGCCGTCCTACACCCATCCCTGTCGGACGGGACGGCGCTGGACCGGTCGCGGAGCTGGCCGGACCGCGCCCCGATCCTCGACCGCGACGGGCAGCCGCTGTCCGGCGAAGGCAGCCTCGGGCTGGTCGTCGGCCACACCGGTGAGGTCACCGCCGAGCTGTTGGTGCAGCTGGGCGACCCCTACCTCGCTGGCGACACGGTCGGGCAGCGCGGCCTGCAGCTGGCGTTCGAACGGCAACTGGCCGGATCACCCACCGGTGAGATCCGCGTCGTGCGCGGCGACGAGGTCGTCGAGGTCGTGCACCGCTTCGAAGGTGAACGACCGCAGCCCCTGCGCACGACGCTGGATCCAGGCATCCAGCGAACGGCCGAGCTCGCGCTGGGTAGCGGCGCGACCTCAGCGCTGGTGGTCCTCGACGCGTCGACCAGCGAGATCCGCGCCGTGGTCAACCGTCCCGTCGGCGGCTTCAACCGGGCGCTGACCGGGAAGTACCCGCCCGGCTCGACCTTCAAGGTCGTGACCGCCACCGCCATCCTGCGCAGCGGCGTCACCCCGTCCGGCACGGTGCCGTGCCCGGAGACCGTGACCGTTCACGGCCGGCCGTTCCGCAACTTCCAGGGGGAGGCCTTCGGCCCCATCCCCTTCCGAGAGGCGTTCTACCGCTCGTGCAACACCGCGTTCGTGCAGCTCGCAGCCGACCTCGATGAGGGCGCGCTCCAAGCGGCCGCCGCCGACTACGGCTTCAACAGCGGTTGGCAGCTCCCGGTGGGCGAGCCGGCGGCGTCGTTCCCGGAGCCCGGTGACCTGGCCGAGCGGGCCGCCGCCGCCATCGGGCAGGCCCGCGTCCTGGTCAGCCCCGTCCAGCTCGCGTCGGTCGCCGCCGCAGTCGCGCAAGGCAAGTGGTCCGCGCCGACGCTCGTGTCCGACACCCGGTCGGGCGTCGCCCCGCGCGACCTGCAGGACGTCGCCGCGACCCTCACGGAGCTGATGCGCGAGGTGCCCCGGCGCGGCACCGCCGAAGGCACCGGCCTCCCCGACGGTCTGGCCGGCAAGACCGGCACCGCCGAGTACGGCACCGGGGATCCGCTACCAACCCACGCCTGGTTCATCGGGTTCCGCTCGGACGGAGACGGACCGCAGCAGGATCTCGCCTTCGCGGTGCTGGTCGAGGGCGGCTCGTCGGGCGGGGCGGTCGCCGCGCCGGTCGCGGCGCGCTTCCTCGCGAATCTGCCGGGCTGAACCAACCCGCGCGGGCATCGCCGCGGCGAGGTCGACAGCGGACCTTCCGGTCGCCGCTCAGGCCTGCGACATCCATTCGGCGGCGCGCCTGGCCATCCCGTCGTCGGGCACGTCCTCGACACGGGTGGCCACGCTCCAGCGGTGACCGAAGGGAGCCTCGAACTGCCCCGACGGGCGAGATCTCCGTCGTCGATGATGGTGTGGTGAACGTGACCTTCCGTCGGCTGACGGACCAGGACCTGCCGCTGCTGCGCAGGTGGCTCAACGAGCCGGGCGTCGTGCGGTGGTGGGAGGGCGAGGATGTCTCATGGGAGGCCGTGGTCCGCGACGACGGCTCAACCTCGAGCGACCTCACCGAGCACTGGATCGCCTCGCTGCGACACGGCCGGCCGGTTGGCTGGACCCAGTGCGACGCCACCGCAGACCACGCCGGCGAGCACGAGGTCGAACAGTGGTGGGCGCTCGGCGTTCACCGGACAGCTGCTGGGATCGACTACCTCGTCGGCGATCCGCGGGAGCGTGGCAAGGTCTGGGGTCGGTCATGATCCGACGCTTCGCCGTGGACGTCGTCTTCGGAAGACATCCGGGATGGACCCAGGTCTGTGCGTCGCCTGTCCTTGCCAACATCGCTTCGTGGCGAGCGTTGGAGAAGGCCGGGTTCGAGTACGCCGGAACCTTCGAGAGCCAGCACGGACTGTGTCGCCTGATGGTCGCCGACCGTGCGATCACCGGGCGGCGTTGACGATCGCTCCACACCTCCGCTGCATCGTTGGCGATCCACACCTGGCGGCGACCGCCCCGACGTCCCTGATGACCCGACGCGTGTCAGCGGCTTCCGGAGGCGAACATCGCCGCTGACAGTCCCGAAGGGCGCGCAGCGGTGCGGCGGTGCGGCGGCGGCGGTCCGCTGCGGGCCAGGTCCTCGTCCAGCCGTCCCTCCCCCCAGGCGCGCCACAGGCGCGTGAGGTCCCACGCCCTCTCGGCGATCACGGTGATCCCTCGCGGTCCGCGCCGGTCGAGGCGACCTTCGACGACGACCAGCCAGGCGTGCAGCACGGTCCAGGCGTGCCCTCGATCGCCCCGCCCATCGCCCGCCAGTGCCCGCTCGAAGAAGTTGCACTGGGTCGTGCCGGTGCGGTCGTCGAGCGAGAGGAACAGCACCCGCTGCCCGGACCGCACCGGGGGTGACTGCAGCGCGGCCCGTACCCCGGCGACCCGGACCCGGCCGGGAGGCACCGGCGCCCCGCCGCCGGTCGGGTTCGGCGTAGCAGCCGGGTCGTCGCGTTCGAGGCCGGCTGCGCGGGTGACGCCCAGCACGTCCAGCAACGGCTCGTAGAACGCGACGACGTGGCGGGAGACGTCCAGCCCGAGGACCTCGAGCTCGTCACGCACCTGGTCGGCGCTGGTGATCTGCGGCAGCCGCGGGCGGTGGTCGGCGTACAGAGCCAGCGCTGCCTGCGGATCCAGGATCGCATCACCGCCTGGTCGCGATCCGCGACGTCCCCGGCGTGAACCCCACAGCTCCTCGACCGCCAACAAGGTGGCCCGCCGGTCGCCGCAGCCGATCTCGTCGAGCGCGCCGATCTTGGCCAGGTTCTCGGCAGTCGGTCGCGACAGTCCTCCGCGAGCACGCAGATCCTCCAGGCACGTGTAGGGCCGACCAGCGATCAGCGTGTCACGTTCGGCGTCGGTCATGCCGCGAACGTCCTGCAGGCCGACCCGCACCGCCCAGCGCCACCGCCGTCCGTCGTGATCGACGCCAGCGTCGCCCGCATCGCGCCCCGCCGGCGGGAGCAGGCCACCCCGGTCGGTGTCCACGGTTGTTCCCGCATCCGGGAACAAACCACCACCTCGCGCCCTACCCCGGTCGGTGTCCACGGTTGTTCCCGCATCCGGGAACAAACCACCACCTCGCGCCCCACCCCGATCGGTGTCCACGGTTGTTCCCGCATCCGGGAACAAACCACCACCTCGCGCGGTAGCACCATCGGCCGCACGATCGGACGCGGCTGGATCCGACCAGGTCCATCCGGCCGGCAGCGGGGCGCCGCGACCGACCTCCAAGCGGGCGTAGGCCTCCTCCTCGGCCACACGCTCGACCGTGTACTCGGCCGCCGACACGTTGACGTCAGCAGACAGAACCGCGACGCCGAACTGGCGCGCCTCCTCCAGCAGCAGCCGCCGCGGGTACATCCCCGGGTCGTGTGTGAGCAGCCCGGCGATCAGCTCGGGCAGGTAGTGCACCTTCAGCCACGCCGACCGGTAGGTGGGGACGGCGAACGCGGCGGCGTGCGCCTTGCAGAACCCGAACGACGCGAACGACTCGACCTGCCGCCACACCGCCTCGGCGGTCGCCCGATCGATCCCCCGTTCCAACGCCGTTGTCAGCGCCCATCCCCGCAGGTGAGCCAGCTGCGTCTCGTCGGCGAGCTGACGGCGGACGAGGTCGGCGCGGGACAGGTCGCAACCCGTGAGCGCCGCCACGGCCTTCATCACCTGCTCGTGGTAGATCACGACCCCGAAGGTGTCCTCGAGGGCGGGTTTCAGCAGCGGGTGGATGTAGGTGGCGGGCTCGGCGCCGGTGCGGCGAGCCACGAACGGGCCGACCATGTCGGCCTTCACCGGACCGGGACGAAACAGCGAGATCTCGGTGACGAGGTCGTCGAAGCGGTCGGGTTGCAGCCGCCCGAGGAGCTCCCGCTGGCCGGGGGACTCGACCTGGAACACCCCGATCGAGCGGGTCGTGCGCAGCAGCTCGTAGACGGCCGGGTCGTGGAACGGGATCGCGTCGAGGTCGATCTCCTCGCCGCGGGTGGTGGGGATGAGCTCGGTGGCGTGCCGCATCGACGACAGCAGTCGCACCGCCAGGATGTCGAGCTTCAACAGCCCCAGCGCGGCAACGTCGTCCTTGTCGAACTGGGTCATGGAGAACCCGTGCGGGGCGGGCCCGTCACGACCCGTTCCCGCTGAGCGTTCCACCGGGGTGACGTCCATCAGGTCGACGTCGGCGAGGACGATGCCGCAGGGGTGCAAGGCGAGATGGCGGGGGAAACCGTCGATGCGTTCGACCACCTGGAACAGGGTGTCGAGCTGGCCGGCGCCGAGACGTGAGCCCTCCAGCTCGGGCAGCTCCCGGAGCGCGGCGCGGACGTCGCGGGCGCGGACGTTGTGCAGCGAGGTCGCCACCAGGTCGATCTCCTCGGGTGGCACACCCAGGACCTTCCCCACCTCCCGCACCGCCATCCGCGCCTGGAAGGTCTCGACCATCGCGACGCATGCGGTGCGTTCCTCGCCGTAGCGATCGAGGATCATGCGGTAGACGTCCTCACGGCGGGCCGACTCCACGTCCAGGTCGATATCGGGGAGCTCGTCGCGATAGGGGTTCATGAACCGCTCGAAGACCAGCCCACCCTCGATCGGGTCCACGTCGCTGATGCGCAGCGCGTAGCACACCAGGCTCCCCGCGGCCGACCCACGGCAGGCGGTGAGCACGCCGGCGTCGCGGATCGCGGCGGCGATGTCGGCGACGGTGAGGAAGTAGTCGTGCAGCCCCAGCCGGTCGATCATCGCCAGCTCGTGACGGAGGCGCTCGGTGACCTCAGGCGTGAGCCGGGGACCGCCCCGCCCGCTGTAGCGGTCGTGCACCCCGACCCAGCAGCGCACGTGCAGTTCGCGGGCGGCGTCCCCCTCCGACAGGCCAGTCAGGCGCGGGACGTGGGTGCGGTCCAGGCCGAGGTCGATCTCGCAGGACTCTGCGATCGCCGCCGCGTTGGCCAGCAGGTCGGGGCGATCACCGAACAGCGGTATGCGCAACAGGTCCGCGGCGCTCTTGAACCAGCCCTCGGCGGTGCGGCGGCCGACGTGACGATCGGTGACGGGGACCTGCGCGCGCACGCACGCCAGGACGTCGGCGAGGTAGGCGTCACCCTCCTGCAGGTAGCGCACGTCGTTCACTGCCGCGGCGGTCAGCCCCAGCCGGTCGGCGAGCGCCACCATCCGCCCCGCCCACTGGGCGTCGTCGTAACTTCCCCGGCCGTCCACCCGACTTCCCCGGCCGTCCACCCGACTTCCCCGGCCGTCCACCCGACTTCCCCGGCCGTCCACCCGACCTCCCCGGCCGTCCACCCGACCTCCCCGGCCGTCCACCCGACCTCCCCGGCCGTCCACCCGACCTCCCCGGCCGTCCACCCGACCTCCCCGGCCGTCCACCCGACCTCCCCGGCCGAGGTGGTGGCAGACGGCGATGACCACCTGATCGGGTCCGAACGCCTCGACCCAGCGGCGGGTCTCGGTCTCGGCCGCCCCCAGCCGTCCCTGTGCCACCAGCCGCCCCACCGGCGAGTCCACGCCGAGCAGGACGTATATCCCCTCGGGGCGGGCGGTCGCGTCATCCCAGCCCAGGTGCGGGGAGCTGCGCACGTCACGGTGGGCGGCGGAGACCACCCGGCAGAGGTTGGCGTAGCCGTGCTGTGTCCGGGCCAGGAAGGTGACCCGTGCCGCGTCGTCCTCGAGCCAGGCCGGGCCAGCGCCCGGACGCATCGTGCGCGGATCGGGGCGTGCGGCGGTCGTCGGCAGGCGGGCACGACCGGCCCTGGTGATCGCCCACCCCGGACGCTGCCGGTCGGGAGACAGGGCGAGATCGGCACCGAACACCGGCGTCACCCCTGTCGTGGCGCACGCCTGGGCGAAACGGACGGCGCCGTACAGCCCGTCGCGGTCGGTGAGTGCGACGTGGGTCATGCCGGCCAGTGCGGCGGCGGTCGCGAGCTCACGGGGACGGATCGCGCCGTCACGCAGCGAGTAGCACGAGCGCACCGTGAGGTGTGCGAACGGCGGGACTCCGCCCCGCGCAGGGGTGGCTCGTGTGCGACCGTGGCCCACCGGTCAGTCCCAGATGCGGTCGAGGTGCCAACTGCCGCCGCGACGGACCAGTTCGTACACCCCGCGGGACCCCGGCGTTCCGTTCCGGGCTTCGACCCGCCACAGATCGGCCTGCTCGATGCGGATGGCGCGTCCGTCGGAGCGCCGCCACCATCCCGGGTCCTCGCGCCAGTGCCCGAGGACCTGCACCACCTCGTAGCCCTGGCCGCGCCAGCGGAAACGGCGCGGGGCGGGTTGGCCGTGGTCGGTGTCGAGCTCAACCGCATCGAGCGCTTCGCGGTACCGCTTGGTCATCCCCGCACCGAACGTCCTCGCACCGAACGGATGTTCGATACGACGCTACGACCGTCGGGTCCCCGCAGTCAAGCGCGCAGGAGGTGCTGTCTAGGTCCTAGGACGCCGGCTGCGCTCACGCAAGGTGGCTGCCGCCTCGGCCGCGACAGCCTCCACCGGCTCGTCGAGCACCAGGCGCCCGTTCCATCGCCGTAGCAGCTCCTCGTTCAGCTCGCGGAACGGATCCAACGCCGCGACCGCCTGCGGGTGGGTGCGTCGCAGGCCCTCGTGGATCACCGGAGCCACCACGAAAGCCGGGAACACGCCCCGCGGGTCGTCCAGCGGCTTCAAGCCCCGGACCCAGGCGTTGCCGTCGGTGCGGGTGGTCAACCCCGCAACGCACTCGCCGCGTTCGACCCCGCGCACCGCGTCCTCGGGCGGGACCGCCAGCACCTGCGTGCGGACGAACTCGTCCAGCGTCCTGTCGGTGCGGATGACGTACACCCGGACCACCTCGGCCAGCCCGTCGGAGCGGCTGGCGAACTCCGCATGGACGCACAGCCGCGGGAGGTCTTCGTCGCGGGCGGCATCGTCGGTGGACGCCAGGACCGTGGCGAGATCCTCGAGGTCGTCCATCCACTCCCGCGCCGGCGGACGTTGGACCACGAAGGCCAAGGTGGCGTTGACCCCGGTCGGCGCCAGCCACTCCAACGGGTGACGGCGCGCATCCGCCCGGCTCACGCGCTCGTAGGACGCGGCGGGATCGCGTGGCGGGTCGACGAGCCCCAGCGCATCCATCCACACTGCGCCGGTGTAGCTGGGAACGACCTCCACGTCGCCCAGCTCGACCGCCTGGCGGGCATCGCGCGCATCGGCGAACTCCACCACATCGGCGGCGACGTCGTCCGCCTCGAGCAGAGCGACCAGCACATGCGCCAACAGTGACGCCTCGCGCTCGGGACCGGTGCCGACCCGGACCGGGTGCTGCCCGTCCGGGGCGTGACGGGCGTGTCGCGCCCACGCCGCGACACCACCCGCCGCGCCGACGGCGAGGATCGTGAGGACGACCAGGGCACGGCGCACGGACACAGGGTGCCACCGTCGGCCAGGAACGCCACCGGGAACGGCGGATCGGCCCGTCGGGTACCCTCCGTCCACCCCGCCCGGGAGTGCGGCGATGTCCCCAGAACACCCCCTCAGGTTGTCGCGCCGGGGGTTGCTCCGCGGCCTCGGTGGACTCGGCATCGCCGGGCTCCTCGCCGCCTGCGGTGAGCGCCGCCCCGCCGGGACGGCGTCTCCGGCTCCCACCGGCACCCCTGAAGACGTCCGCCAGGCCGTGTTGGACCAGGCGGGGATCGACGCCCCGCTCGACCTCAGCGTCATCCTGCCGGCCGGGTTCTTCCTGACCGGCCCGGGCCGGCGGGTGGTGTTCGGGCTGGGGACCTCGCCGACCGAGGTCGTCGGGAACCTGGACGTCGAGGCGTACCTGGTCAGCGATCTGGGGTTGGAGGTGGCCGAGGGCCCGCTGCAGGCCAGCTTCCACGAGGAGGGCCTGGAGGGCCGGGGGATCTACGTGATCACCACATCGGTCCAGGACCCGGGCACCTACTGGCTGGCAGCGGCGTCGTCGGAGCACGCCGCGGTCGGGGCGCTCAACATCTTCGACGCGGCCCGCAGCCCGCTGCCCGAGATCGGGAGCGCGTTCCCGTCGGCGCCGACTCCCACGGTCGAGGATGCGATGGGCATGGACGAGCTGTGCACCCGCGAACCGGACTGCTCCATGCACGACGTGTCACTGGAGGCTGCGCGGGCCGACGGACGACCGGTCGTGATGACCGTCGCGACACCGAAGTACTGCAAGACCGCCATCTGCGGCCCCGTGGTCGACATCGTGGAGGGCCTAAAGGGCAGCTCCGGTCGTGACGACGTGGCCTGGATCCACGTTGAGGTCTTCTCCGACGCCGGGAACACCCCGATCCCGCTGGTGGCCCAGGACGGGCCCCTGCCGCTGCCGTCGGAGCCGTGGACGTTCTTCGTCACGTCCGACGGCAACCTCGCCGACCGCTACGAGGGCCCGACGCCGGCCGATCTGCTCCGGACGTCACTGGACCAGATCTAGTGCGAGGCGCCCCGTGGGTCGCGGCGCTGGCCGTGCTCGCCACGGGGTTGCCCGGCTGCGGCGACGGCGACGCGCAGGTCGCGTGCGGTGCGGTCGAGCACCCCGAGGTGCAGGCCGGCAGCCACCTGATCGGAGGCGCCACACCGCCGGTCCCCTACTCGTCGACCCCGGGGACCTCCGGATGGCACGCCGCCGGGGCGCCCCGGACGGGGGTCTTCGGGGCGGCGGATCCGCTCAGCGAGCCGGAGATCGTCAAGGCCCTGGAGGTCGGCCAGGTCGTTGCCGCCTACGACCCCACGCGCCTGGCCGCCGACGCCACCGCGCAGCTCGAGGAGCTGGCGCACGACCGCTTCGCCGGTGCGCTGACAGTCACCCCGTTCTCCGGTGACCTCGGGGCGCCGCTGGTGCTCAACGCCTGGGGGGTGCGCCAGCCGTGCACGGGCGTGGACGCCGACGCGATCGGGGCGTTCGTCGAGGAGCACGCCGAACCACACCCTCACTGACGAGGGGCTGGCCCTCGTTGCGCCGACTGCAGCGCCCCCTCGAGGGCCAGCAGCGCGTGCTTGAGGTGCGCCCCGCCGGTGTACCCACCGACGTCTCCGCCGCGGCGCACGACCCGGTGACAGGGCACCACGATCGCGAGCGGGTTGGCCCCCAGGGCGTTCCCCGCGGCCCGGGCGGCGCGGGGGTTGCCCGCGGCCGCCGCGACCTCCCCGTACGTCGCGACCTGCCCGTAGGGAATGCGTGCCGTTGCGTGCAGAACACGGCGTGCGAACCCGTCGCCGAGCAGTGACCAGTCCAGCGGCAGGTCGAAGACGGTCTGCGCGCCGGCGAAGTACCCGTCGAGTTGGTCGCGGACGGCCGCGAGACGGGGCGGATCCTCGACCGTGCGCGCAGACAGCCGCTCCGCCAGCTGCTGCACCGCCTGGCCGACGCCGTCAGCGACGAACACGACCGCGGCCAGCCCGTCGGCCGTGACCGCGGCCAGCAGCCGCCCCAGCGGTGAGGGCAGGACCGTGTACGCCACCGTGGCGTCGGGCGGCGTCACAGCGGATGCGCCGCCAGGGCCCGGCGCAGAGCCCAGCACACCGGACCGGGGTCGTCGACCGCATCCAGCCCCTCGGCCAACAGCCGCCCCGCCCCACGGTCCAGCGCGCCGGTCGCTGCAGCGAGGTCCGCCCCGGCCGGAGCGAACCAGACGTGCGGGCACCGCCCCGACGCGTACTCGATCAAGCCGTCGCCCACCGCGACGTAGTCTACATCCTCGTCCGCGGCGGCCGCCACCGAGGCCGCACGGCGCGCGGTGCGGCCGATCAGCAGGTCGGGGCCCACGACCCTGCGGGCGTGGTCTGGGGGGGCGTCCACCGGGCCGACGTGGACACCGTCTGCGCCCACCTGCACGGCCAGCCCCGGGAGGCCATCCACGACGAACAGCGCCCCGTACCGGTCGCAGACGCGCCGGAACGCGTCCGCGGCGACGCGGAGGGCGTCCTCCGGGGCGGTGGGTTCGCGTAGCAGCAGCAGGTCGACGCTGCCCTCGCACAGGGCCGCCAGCCGCCCGCCGAGGTCGCCGGTGGCCGGGCGGGTCCCGGCGACCGCCGCCAGCCGCGAGTCGGCGAGTCGGGCCTGGCGCCGCTCACCGGCCGGGGACAGGCTCGGGAAGACCGTCACGGCCACCGGTCCTGTCGGCCACGGTCGCGCCGCCGGCGCGGCGGGAGCAGGCCAACGTCATCACCCGCGAGGCGGTCGCCACGCTCGCCGGCGCGGACCATCCCGCGCAGAGCTGACCACGCCACCAGGCCGACGGCGCTCACCACCGTGCCGAGCCCCGCCACACCGAGCCAGAGCCGGACGGCTGCGGCCGACAAGCCACCGGTCAGGCCGGCGCTGAGCACCGCGCCGAGCACCGCGAGCGCCGCCCAAACGGCGCCGACCACACCGATGCGTCGCCGCACCCACGCGAAGTCGATGACAGGCTCGTCGCGCTGGTCGCTGGCCGGCACGACTACAGCCCGGGGTCGCCGAGGTCGACCCGCAACGTCCGCAGGGTTCGGGTGATCTCGGTGCGGACCGCGTCGGGGTCGGGACGCAGCCGCACGTCGTGGCGCGGGTACAGCTCCTGGAACGTCGTCTCGCCCGCCCCGATCTGCATGCCGTGCTCGAGGAAGAAGTCCCCGAGCAGGAACGCCCAGGTGAACACCACCTCGTCACTGAAGTCGTGGACGCTGAAGGTCAGGAACCGGTTGAACTCCAGCACCCACTGCTGTCCGCCCCATCGGCTGGTCCCCGCATCCTCGAAGCCGAGCGCCACCAGGCTCTCGGCGAACGTGTCCGCCTGGGTCACGGTGTGGCCTCCGACAGCCGAAGTCGCCTTCAGAGTACGCGAGTGCCCGACGGTTGAGGTCCGCGCCTGGGATGCCGTGGCGGTTGAGTGTCCTATCATCCGGGCGTGTCGGAGTCCCCCCCCTCGAGTACCGCCACGCTGCTCGGCGGTCGCTACCGCGTCGTCGAGGAGATCGCGCGCGGCGGCATGGCAACGGTCCACCGCGGCGTGGACGTCGTCCTGGATCGTCCCGTCGCGATCAAGATCATGCACCGCCATCTCAGCGCTGAGCCCACCTTCCTCGACCGCTTCCTGCGTGAGGCGCGGGCCGCGGCGGGTCTGTCGCACCTCAACGTGGTCGCCGTCTACGACTGGGGACACGATCGCGACGACGCGTACCTCGTGATGGAGCAGGTCAACGGGCTGTCGTTGCGGCAGGTGCTGCGCGCCCGCGGGCGGCTCTCGCCCGCCGAGACCACCGCCGTGTTGGCCCCTGCCGCGGCGGGGATCGCAGCCGCGCACCGCCGGGGGATCGTCCACCGCGACGTCAAGCCGGACAACATCCTCGTCGCCGACGACGGCGTGGTGAAGGTCACCGACTTCGGACTGGCCCGTGCCGCCGCGACCAGCACGCAGACGTTCGCGCCGGGGTCGCTGGTGGGGTCCCCGCACTACCTGGCGCCCGAGGCGGTCCGCGACGAGCAGCTCGACGAACGCGCCGACGTGTACGCCCTTGGCGTGGTCGCCTACGAGTGTCTGGTCGGCCACCCGCCGTTCCAAGCCGACAACGCCGTCGCCACCGCCGTGCGCCACACCCGCGAGACCGTCCCGGCACCGTCGACGATGGTGGAGGCCGCGGCAGCCCTCGACGAGGTCGTCACGACCGCCACAGCCCCCGACGCCGCCGACCGGTACCCGGATGCGGCGGCGTTCGCTGCGGCGCTCCGCGCCGCGGTCCCCGACAGCGAAGTCGTCGCAACCAGCCGTGACCCCGACCGAGCGACGGTGGTGATCCCCCCCGAGACGACCGACACCGTCGTGCCGTCGCCCGCACCGGCCGACACGGACGTCTCCGAGCGGCCGGCGCCGCGGCGGCGCCCCCGCCAACGTCCCGGTCGGGCTCGGCGGTGGGTCCGGAAGGCCGTCGGCGCACTCGTCCTGCTGGCGTTGGTTGCCGGTGGCGGGTACCTGGCTTGGGACCGCTACGTCGCACCCGTCACGCCGGTCCCCGACGTGGTCCAGCTGTCGCGCGAGGACGCCGTCCGAGAGCTCCGAGAGTCGGGCTTCGCCCCGGCCATCGACGACGACAGCGTCTTCGACCGCACGATCCCCGCCGACCACGTGGCCGCGCAGGACCCCACCGGCGACGTCCGCCGGGGGACCACGGTCGTGCTGACCCTGTCCGCTGGACCGCCCGATGTGCCCGGCGGCGTCCCGGAGGTCGTCAACGTCCCGGCCGCGGACGCGCAGGCAACGCTGGAGGAGCTCCACCTGGTGGTCGAGGTTCACGAGACCTACCACGAGGAGGTGGCCGAGGGCCTGGTGATCGCCGTCGACCCGCCCCCCGGGACCACCATCAAGGAAGGTGCCAGCGTGGCGCTGGCCGTGAGCCGGGGACGCCAGCCGATCACGGTCCCCGGCGTCGTCGGCGACGGCGAAGGCGAGGCGTCGGCCGCGGTCGCCGCGGACGGCCTCGATCCGGTGGTGGTCGACCGGGTGTTCAGCGACGAGGTTCCCGCAGGCGTGGTGGTCGACCAGCGCCCCAAGCCGGGTGCGACCGCCTACCGTCAGGACCGCGTCGAGCTGGTGGTGTCCAAGGGGCCCCAGCCGTTCCCGATGCCCGAGGTGCGTGACACGCAGCGTTCGGACGCGGTCCGGATGCTGGAGCAGCTGGGGCTGAGCGTCGAGGTCCGCGAGCAGGAGCGCATCTTCGGGTTCGGCGGCCGCAAGGACACGGTCGCCAAGCAGGACCCAGACCCGGGCGTCACCGTCCGGCGGGGAGACCGCGTCACCATCTACGTGTGGAGGTGATCGGCGCCGGGTCGCGGCCTGGAAGCGCCCCGGCCCGGACGGACAGCCGTGGTCACTGCCAGGCGGCTCCGCGGTCGCGACCGCGCGCCGGCCAACCCAGCAGCGTCACGTCGCTCAGTGCCACGTCAGGGGACCGCTCCCCGGGGAAGCTGCCGACGACCTCGAGCGTGACGAGACGGCCGAACACCGGCTGCGGGAAGGTGACCTGCTGGTCACCGGGGAGGTCGTGGAGGCTCACCTCGAAGACCGCGTCGTCGTCGACCGACACCACCACCTGCGACACGCGTCCAGCCGCTGCGAACGCGTCGTCGTCACGCTGGTCGCCGTTGCGCACGACCAGCGCGGCGATCCACGCACGTCCGGACAGGCGCAGCTGGATCCGGCTGCCCACACCAGCGCTCTGCCACGTGGTGGACGGATCCCCGTCGACCACGAACCTGGCCGTGTCCGTCGACGAGGTTGCGCTGTTCCCGGCGATCTCGAGCGCGACGGGGTCGTCTGGGTACAGCGACGCCTCGAAAAGGGGCAGCCCGCGGGTGGCTTCCATATCGAGGCCGACCTGCCGGTAGATGAAGGCGCCGATCAGGGTGCCGATCAGCGCCCCGATCAGCACGACCAGGACGACCCGGCCGACCCGCGACGGCGAGGCCGCGGCGCTGACGGCACCGCCGTCGACCGCACCTGTCCCCGCGACAGCGAGGCTGTCCGCCAGCTCGCCGGAGTGGAGGTCGGCACCGCACCGCCCGCACACGTCGCGCGTGGGGCTGTTGGCCGCCCCGCACCGGCGGCACGTCGCGAGAACCCGCCCAGCAGGTGCAGACGCCCGCTGCTCGGCACGGTCGTCGCCCCCGAGCGTGACCGGCGGTTCGGTGGCCGCCGAGGCCGTCCTGGCCTCGGCGGGTCGGTGCAGGCGCTGCCCGCAGAAGGGACAGAACCTGGCATCGACTGCGACGGGTGCCGAGCACGACGGGCAGGCCGTCTGTGCCTCACCCGTGACCTCGCGCCCGCCCATCGTCCCCCCGCCGGACCTGCGCGCAGGGTACACACCGACGGTGCGAACCCGACGACGTGCGGTTCGCGCACACGGCGAGATCTCGACTACCCTCCGGGCATGCGATCCCGCAATCGGTACGGCTTCTGGTTCACTGGCTTCCGGCCTCGGGGCCAGCTCGACAGACGCTGAACGCGAGCAACGAGCGAGCCCCGGGTTTCAGCCCCGGGGCTCTGTGGTTCCGGTCCGAGGGGCCACCAGGTGACGAGCACAAGATCAAGGGAGGACACCATGGTGGTCGTGATGCGCGCCACCGCGACCGACGAGGACGTGGCCAACGTGGTCGCCGCGGTCAGCGAGGTCGGTGGCGACGCGTTCGTCAGCCGCGGCAAGCACCAGACCATCGTGGGGCTGGTGGGAGACATCAGCCAGTTCGTCGAGCTGCCCCTGCACGCGTTCCCGGGCGTGGAGGACGTCATCCGCGTCTCGAAACCGTACAAGCTGGTCAGCATCGAGACCCACCCCCGACCGTCGACGGTGATGGTCGGCGACGTCCCCATCGGCCGGGACACGTTCACGCTGATCGCCGGGCCCTGCGCGGTCGAGACCGAGGAGCAGACGCGGACAGCGGCCCGCATGGCGCACGACGCCGGGGCGGCGATCCTCCGCGGCGGGGCGTACAAGCCACGCACCTCGCCCTACTCCTTCCAGGGCCTGGGGGAGAAGGGCCTCGACATCCTCAAGGACGTGTCACGCGAGCTCGGCATGCCCTACGTCACCGAGGTGGTCACGCCCCGCGATGTGGAGGTCGTCGCCGACAAGGCCGACATGCTCCAGATCGGCACCCGCAACATGCAGAACTTCCAGCTGCTGAAGGAAGCCGGGTTGTCCAACAAGCCGGTGCTCTTGAAGCGTGGGATGACCGCCACGATCGAAGAGTGGATCATGGCGGCCGAGTACATCGCCCACACCGGCAACCTGCAGATCGTCCTGTGCGAACGGGGCATCCGGACGTTCGAGACCGCCACGCGCAACACGCTCGACGTGTCGTCCGTCCCGGTCGCCCAGTCGCTGACGCACCTGCCGGTGATCGTCGACCCGTCCCACTCCGGGGGGAAACGCGACCTCGTGTTGCCCCTGGCGCGGGCGGCGATCGCCGTCGGGGCGGACGGGGTCATCGTCGACGTGCACCCGCGCCCCGAGGTCGCACTGTGTGACGGACCGCAGGCTCTGATCCGCGACGACCTGGTGCAGCTGCGTCAGGACGTGGTCCGCTTCGCCGACCTGGTCGGTCGCCAGGTGGCCCGGCCCGCCACCGAGCAGCCCGCCGGGGCGTGGGGGCGGGGCGGGTGACGTCGTGCGTCGTCGTCGGCGGAGGTCTGGCAGGACTTCTCGCCGCACGGCGACTGCGCGACGCTGGGGTGTCCGTCACCGTCTACGACGCGGGCTCGCAACCCGGTGGGCGCCTGGCGACGCGCCGGGAGATGGGTGGGGTGTGGGACGTGGGGGCGCAGCACTTCACCGCCCGCGAGGAACCGTTCGTCACGCTCGTGGACGAGATGCGGGCCACCGGGATGGTGCGGACCTGGTTCCGGGGCCTGCCTCCACCGGACCCGCCCTACCTCGGCGCTGACGACCCGCGCCGCCACGAACCGCACCACCGCGGGCACCCCGGGATGTCCGCGATCGCCGACCACCTCGCACGCAGCCTCGACGTCCGCACGTGCGCGCCGGTCGCTCGACTGGTCCGTGACGGTGACCGGTGGCGGACCGAGACCGCCGACGCCACGACCACCTCCAGCGACGCTGTGCTGCTGACGGCCCCCGTGCCCGAATCGCTGGCGCTGCTCGACGCCGGCGGCGTCCGGCTCCCCGCAGCGGCCGCCGACGACCTGCGGGCGCTGCGGTACGAGCCCACGCTGTGTGTCCTCGGGGTGCTCGACGGTCGCAGCGAGCTGCCCGACGCCGGGGCGTGGTACGGCGACGGCGACCCGGTGTCGTGGCTGGGTGACAACCACCGTAAGGAGATATCCCCCATCCCGACGGTGACCATCCACGCCGGTGCGCAGTTCAGCCGCGAACATCTCGACGCCGACGCCGCATCCTGGACTGGTGCCCTGGCCGCGGCGGCCGAACCGCTGCTGGGCCGACCGGTCCGGGTCCACGCCACGCACCGTTGGCGGTACGCGACACCTGTGGAGCCCTACCCGGAACGCACGCTCGTCGTCGAGGATGCGCCGCCGCTGGTCTTCGCCGGCGACGCGTTCCACGGGCCGCGGGTGGAGGGTGCTGCGCTGTCCGGGCTCGCGGCCGCCGATGTGCTGCTCGGGCGCCTCGGCACCTGACGCAGCCCTTCGAGGGCCGTGCGGATCGCGCCACTGCCACGGCCACGCCGTCTCAGTTCCGGGACGGATCATCCGTGACGGTGCGGAAGACCCCGCCCTGGCGCGTGAGCACCCGCCGCCAGAGGGCGGCAGGCTCGTCGGCGAACGGGTCACTGGGGTCGGCCTCCACCACGAACCAGGAGCCGGCGGCGATCTCGTCCTCCAGCTGTCCGGGTCCCCAGCCCGCGTACCCGGTGAAGACCCGCAGGTCCTGCAGATCAGGGTGCACCGCGTCGGGATCGCCGCTGAGGTCGACGACACCGACCTCGTCCAGGACGGGTTCCCACCCGGCCGGGGACGCGCCGCTGCGCCGCCGGGCGAGGGCGATCGCCGCTCCGTGGTTCACCGGACCGCCGAGGAACACCACCGGTGGCGCGTCGGCCAGCGCCGCCCACGGCGGGAGCGCCGTCATGACCGCCACGTCGCTGGGTCGGTTCACGACGACGCCCACGGCACCGTCCTCGTCGTCGTGCTGCAGCACGAAGATCACAGTGAGGTGGAAGTTCGGGTCGATCAGCGTCGGCGTCGCCACCAGCAGCCGGCCGCGCAGCGACTCGGCCATCGCCCCTCCGTTCAGTCGGCCAGCTCGACCGTGCACGAGGCCAGGCCGCGTCTCTCGAGGTAGCGCTGGTGGTAGCCCTCGGCCCGCCAGAACACCGCGGCAGGCTCGATCGCGGTGACGATCGGTCGGCGGTAGCGCCCCGACCGGTCACGGGCTTCCCGCGACGCCTTGGCGGTTGCGGCCTGCTCCTCGGAGTGGGTGAAGATCACGGACCGGTACTGTGAACCCACGTCGGGACCCTGCCGGTCGAGCTGCGTCGGGTCGTGGTTGTCCCAGAACACGTCCAGCAGGTCGTCGTAGGAGACACGTTCGGGGTCGTACTCGACGTGGACGGCCTCAGCGTGCCCGGTGCGGTCGGTGCAGACCTGTTCGTAGGCGGGGTCCTGGACGTGGCCGCCCATGTACCCGACGGCGGTGGCGGTGACGCCCTCGACCTGCCGGAACGCCGCCTCGACGCCCCAGAAACACCCCGCCCCGAACGTCGCCGTCTCGGTCATCGGCTGCCCTCAACGCGCTCGTCGCACCGGAAGGAGAGGATACGGATCACTGGCGGTGCCGCTCCACGGTCATCTTGTCGACCTCCGTGTCGATCCTCCGCCATAGCTCGTTGCGAACCTCCATGAGCGCGTCCTTGATGGCCGGCTTGCGCGACGTCACCACGATCCGCTGCATCTTGGGCAGACGGGCTTCGAGCGTGACCTGCTGGTCGTTGCCGTCACGATCCTTGACCGACAGCTCGAGGTCGACGGCGTCACCGTTGAACCGCTTCAACCGCCGGTCGAGCTTGCGCAGCCTTCCGACGATCTCGTCGCGTTCGGAGTCCGGGAACCCGTTGCCCAGACGCAGCTGGTCCACGGATGCGCGGTCGTCGCGGCTCGTCGCCATGCGGTCCCTCCGATCTGATCCTGCGGCACGTCAGCGACAGCGATCGCTTCCAAACTATGCCACCGGCGTGACCGATGTGAGGTGCGACGACGATGCGCCGTCTCGACTCCTCAACGCGCCAGGGTGGTGGCGATGGCCCGTGCAGCACGCAGGCACCCGTCGCGGTCGACGTCGAGGTGCGTGACCAGGCGGAGCGTCCACGGACCCAGCGCCCCGCACAGGACGCCGGCGTCGGCGAGCTCGTCGGCCACGCGCTCAGCGTCAGCCGGGACGGTGTCGACGTACACCATGTTGGTATGGACCTGGCCGAGGTCGACCGCGTCCGGCGCCGACTCGACCAGCGTCTCGGCCAGGATCCGCGCGTTGGCGTGGTCCTCCGCCAGGCGGTCGCGGTGGTGGCGCAGAGCGTGCAGGCCGGCGGCGGCGATCACGCCAGCCTGGCGCATCGCGCCGCCGTACCGCCGCCGCCACCGGTGTGCCTCCGCGATCGCGTCGCCGTCCCCGACGAGCACCGAACCGACCGGCGCGCCGAGCCCCTTGGAGAGCGAGAACATCAGCCCGTCTGCGACCCGCCCGTACGCGTCCGGGTCGACGTCCGCAGCCACCGCAGCGTTGAAGATCCGCGCCCCATCGAGGTACAGGCGCACGCCTGCGGTGCGCGTCACGTCCGCGATCGCCTGCAACCGGGCGAGCGGGTAGACCGTGCCGCCCCTGCGGTTGTGTGTCTGCTCGACCGCGACCAGCGAGGTGGGTGTCAGGTGGTAGGCGTCGGGACGGACCGCGGCCGTGACCTGCTCCTGCGTCATCAGCCCGTCTGGGGTGTCGACCGTGCGGAACTGCACCCCCGCGAGCACCGCGCCGGCGCCGTCCTCGTAGTCGACGATGTGCGCATCGGCCTCGACCACGACCTCGGTGGCGGGGCGGGCAAGGACCCGCAGCCACAGCTGGTTGGCCATCACCCCGGACGGGACCAGCAGTGCCGCTTCGCGGCCGAACAGGGCCGCTGCCTCCTCCTGGAGAGCGTTGACGGTCGGGTCCTCGCCGTACACGTCGTCGCCGACGTCGGCGTCGGCCATGGCGCGGCGCATCGCGGGCGTCGGGCGCGTGACGGTGTCCGAGCGCAGGTCCACCACGTCGGGCACGGCTGCTCCTGGGTGGTGTCGCTACCGTAGGTCGGCCACGGCGCTGCCGCCTGCGTCCCGCGCCGGTCGGGCGATGCGGCACAAGGAGAGGGGCGCATGACGACGCCAACGCGGCGGGCGCTGGTCGTGGGCGCACACCCCGACGACATCGAGTTCGGCGCGGCGGGGACGGTGGCACGGTGGGTGGACGAGGGCTGGGACGTGCGCTACGTGATCGCGACGCGGGGCCAGCGTGGGGTGTCGCACGTCGACCGTGACCCCGAGGAGGTCGGGGCGGTCCGTGATGCGGAGGCCCGCCAGGCAGCCGCGATCTGCGGCGTGACCGACGTGACGTTCCTGGACCACTTCGACAGCGAGGTCGTGTACGGGCGGGACCTGCTGCGCGACCTGGCGCGGGAGTTCCGCCGGCACCGGCCACATCGGCTGGTCGTGGCGGACCCGCAGCTGCTGCCCACCGACCGGTTCGTCAACCATCCGGACCACCGCGCCGTCGCCACCGCGATGCTCGACGTGGTGGTGACCGGTGGGACGACCGCTGCGATCTTCCCTGAGCTGGCACGCGACGAGGGTCTGCAACCCTGGCGTGGCCTGGAGGACATCTGGGTGATGGGCCCGGCAGGCGGCGACCGGGTCGTGGACATCACCGCCACCGTCGACAGGAAGATCGCGGCGATCAAGGCGCACGCCACCCAGGTGGGCGGCTGGCAGACACTCGACGACGACCTACGGGCGCGGCTGGCGGAGCGGGGGCGACGTCACGGGTTGGACTACGCCGAGTCGTTCCGGGTCATCGATCGCGGCTGAGCGCGGGCGGCCTGTGGCCGGAGACATCCGCGTCGGGACCAGCGGCTGGCAGTACGACGACTGGGACGGCCGGTTCTACCCCCACGATGTCGCCCGGACGCGCTGGTTCGACCACTACGCCAGGATCTTCCCCACCGTCGAGGTCAACTACAGCTTCTACCGCCTGCCGCGGACCTCGACCACGCAGCGCTGGCACGACCGCGCACCGAACCGATTCCGGTACGCCTGCAAGGGCAGCCGGTACGTCACGCACAACCTCAAGCTCGGGGAGGGCTCGGCGGAGGCGGTCGGGAACGTGATGGAGCGCATGGCGCCGCTGAAGACGTTCCTCGCCGTGATGCTGTGGCAGCTGCCGCCCAACCTGGGCAAGGACGTGCCGCGTCTGGACCGGTCGTCTCGGTCCTCCCCGCGGGCGTGGGTCACGCCGTGGAGTTCCGTCACACCTCCTGGATCGACGACGACGTCTTCGACACCCTCGACCGGCACGGGGTCGCGCACGTGTGGTTGAGCTCCCGTCAGATGCCACCCGACCGCACCCGCACCGGGGATCTGGTGTACGTGCGCTTCCACGGTCTCGGTGAGGAGCAGTACCGCTACGACTACTCCCCCTCGGAGCTGGAGCCGTGGGCGGACGCGGTGGTGGAGGCGGTCGCGGACGGGACCGACGCGTACGTGTACTTCAACAACGACTACCAGGCCAAAGCCCCGCGCAACGCCCGCACGTTCGTGGACCTGCTGGGAGACGCCGCACTGCGCTGGCCGTAGCCGGGGCGCTCCAGCGACCGGTCGGGCGACCGGTCGAGGCCGCCGCAGCCAGGAGAGCGACCTGGTTCCCGACAGCACCGCGCCCCGCGGCGCCGGTCAGGTCGACGCCCGCTGCACCCCGATCTCATCCAGCAGCCACGTGGACAGTGCGTCGTGGATCGGGCGGTGCCCGGCGAAGATGCACGTTCCCTCCTCGGAGCCCACAGTCAGCTGGTGCAGC
Organism: Actinomycetota bacterium; assembly: GCA_019347675.1. NCBI lineage: Bacteria > Bacillati > Actinomycetota > Actinomycetota bacterium. The sequence goes on from JAHWKW010000002.1 coordinate 154,957, forward strand.
GACACCACCCCGCCGGCCTCCTGCACCAGCAGCTGACCGGCGGCGCGGTCCCACGGCTGAAGTCCGAACTCGTAGAACGCGTCGAACCGGCCGGCCGCGAGCCAAGCCAGGTCGAGGGCGGCCGCACCGACCCGTCGCACGTCGCGGACGCGCGGGAGCAGGTCTGCGACCCACCGCCCCTGGCGTTCCCGCACCGCCGGTCCGTAGCCGAACCCGGTCGCGACCAGGGCCATGGACAGCTCTGCGGCGCTGCTGCGGACCTGCAGCGGTCGGCCGTTGCAGAGCGCACCCCCTCCGCGGCGGGCCGCGAACGTCTCGCGGCGGTGCGGGTCGCGGACGACTCCCACCACCATGCCGTGTTCGTCCTCGCACGCGATCGACACGCACCACGCCGGGATGCCGTAGAGGAAGTTGACCGTGCCGTCCAGCGGGTCGATCACCCAGCGCAGGCCACTGGTCCCGGCGCGGTTCGAGGCGTTCTCCTCGCCGAGGACGCCGTCGTCGGGGCGGGCCTCGAGCAGGCCACCGGTGATGGTCTCCTCGGACGCGTGGTCGGCCTCGGAGACGGGATCGGTGGCGCTGCTCTTGGTGTCGAACTCCAACGTGCGGGACGCGTAGCTCAGCAGCAGGTCGCCGGCGTCCTCAGCGACGCGCGAAGCGAGCTCGACGAGCTCGTCTTCCATCACCCGAAGAAGGTCTCGGCGATCTCGTACAGGTCCCGCGGAACGCGTTTGAGCTCCTTGGTGGCGTCCTCGAGTGCGACCGCTTCCACGTGCTGGCCGATCAGGCCGGTCATCGTCCCCCACTCGCCGCCGCCGGCGAGCTCGACCGCCTCGACGCCGAAGCGTGTGGCCAACACCCGGTCGAGTGGGTGCGGGCTCCCTCCGCGCTGCACGTGGCCGAGGATCGTCACGCGCGCCGGGAACGACGTCCGCGCCTCGATCTCACGAGCGACGACGTGGCTGATCCCGCCCAGGACGGGGCGGCCGAACTGGTCCTCGTCGTACTCGGGCATCGCCATGGTCCCCTCGGCCGGCCGTGCCCCTTCCGCCACGACGACGATCGAGAAGTCACGGCCGGACCCGGCCCGATGCTTGATGTGGCGGCACACCGCCGCGATGTCGAAGTCGAACTCCGGGATGAGGATCGCGTCGGCACCCCCGGCCATGCCGGCGTAGGTCGCGATCCAGCCGGCGTGGCGGCCCATCACCTCGAGCACCATGACGCGGTTGTGTGACTCGGCCGTCGAGTGCAGCCGGTCGACCGCAGCGGTGGCGACACCGACCGCCGTGGTGAACCCCACCGTGAGGTTCGTCCCGCCCACGTCGTTGTCGATGGTCTTGGGGATCCCGACGAGCGGGATGCCTTCGTCGATGGCCAGTCGGGTCGCGGCGGACAGGGTCCCCTCTCCCCCGACCACGATCAGGCCGTCGAGACCGTGGATGTCCAACGCCTCACGGATGCGAGCCACCCCGCCGGGTTCGCGGAGCGGATCCACCCGCGACGTGCCCAGGATCGTCCCGCCGCGGTGGAGGATCCCGCGCGTGGACGAGATCGTGAGCGGCTCGACCTGCATCTTGAGCACCCCGGCCCAGCCGTTGCGGAAGCCGAAGCAGTTGATGTTGCGCTGCTCGGCTCTGCGGACCACGGCGCGGATCACGGCGTTGAGGCCGGGGCAGTCACCACCGCCGGTCAGGATCCCGATCCGGTTGGTCACGCGCGGCCTCCTGTTGTCTCGCGGTCTCGACGTCCATCGTAGGTGGGTCAGCGGCGAGCACCCGGCCGGTCGCCCGCGCCGGTGCCGGTCAGCTGGCCCCGCCGGTCGGTCCCGCCGCGTTGCGTGTCGAGGGGGCCCGGCGGTGGTCGACGCTGCGAGACGGTCACCGCACCGGCCTTGACGGAGCCGGCGTACTCGTCGACGTACTCCTGTCCGGACAGGAGCATGATCTCGTACATCAGCTCGTCGGCGGCTGACCGCAGCACGAAGGGGTCGTCGTCGTCCGGGCCGCGGTAGCGGGACAGATCCAGCGGGCGCCCGTAGCGGACCGTCACGGGGCGGCGGCGCGGCAAGGACCGCCCCGGCGGCTGCACCTCGCGTGTCCCCACCACGCCGCACGGCACGATCGGGACCTCACCCGCCAGCGCCAGGCGGACCGGCCCGGTCTTGCCGCGGTACAGGCGGCCGTCGGGGCTCCGGGTGCCCTCCGGGTACACCCCGAGCAGGTCACCGCGCCGGAGGACCTCCAGTCCGGCCTGCAGCGACTGCTTGGCCTTGTCGCCACCCTGCCGGTAGGTCGGGATCACGCCCACCCCCTCGAAGAACCACCGGGTCCGCCACGACTCCCAGTAGTCGGCCTTCCCCAGGTAGTACACCGGCCGGTCGAGGGGGAGCGGCAGGAGCAGGGAGTCGACGAACGACAGGTGGTTGGAGGCCAGGATGGCGCCGCCGGAGACCGGGACGTGCTCGGCCCCGTCGATGTACAGGTGGAGGTGGCGGGTGAGGACCGGCCCCAGCGTGGCGTGCAGGATCCGGTACAGCAGCGGAGCGTCCTTCATCCCCGGCATGGCGTCCCACTGATCGGTCCCCGCTACCCTGCGAGCGTAACGGCGGCTGGACGCGGCAACGGCCGCCGGCCCGCCGCGAGGACGCCTTCGACGGTGCCCGAGAGACCGTGGCGTTTCCGCCGACGGCCGCCATCTACCGCTGGGAGGGACACCGTCAACCGTGCATGATGAACAGCGGCCGCTGCTGTCCGAGCGCCTCCGGCGGTTGGCCACTCCCCTGGGGGTGCTGCTGGCGGCGTTGCTGGTCGTCACGCTGGCGTTCGAGGGTCCGCGGTGGCTGGCGGCGTTCGTCGCCGTCGCTGTCGTGGTCGTGGTGCTGTGGTTGCGGTCGCGGTCCACCCACGACGACGGTCCGTACGGTCCCGGGGCGTCGTGACCTTCCGCGGCGGGACGCCCGACCGGCCTCGTTCATCCCACACCCAGGGCGTCGCCGACGAACGCCACCTGCAGGCGCAGGAGGTTCTCGGCGACCGCCTCCTGCGGGGTCATGTGGCTGACCTCCGACAGCGGCAGGACGCTGTGGGGGCGGCCGGCTTCCAGCAGGGCGCGCGACAGCCGCAGCGAGTGCGCCGCGACCACGTTGTCGTCGCCGAGCCCGTGGATCAGCATCAGCGGGCGGTCCAGCCGACGAGCGTCGTCGAGCAGGGACGAACGCCGGTAGGCGTCGGGGTGGTCGTCGGGGTGGCCGAGGTACCGCTCGGTGTAGTGGGTGTCGTACAGCCGCCAGTCGGTGACGGGCGCGCCAGCGACCGCGGCGTGGAAGACGTCGGGGCGGCGCAGGACCGCCAACGCGGCCAGGTAGCCCCCGAAGGACCACCCGCGGATCGCGACCCGTCCGAGGTCCAGCCGCGGCTCGTGATCAGCGGCGGCCTGCAGCGCAGCGACCTGGTCGTCGAGGACCGGCCCGGCGAGGTCGAGGTGGACGGCGCGCTCCCAGGCCGATCCGCGGGCAGGTGTGCCCCGCCCGTCGACGATCAGGACAGCGAAGCCGTGGTCGGCGAACCACTGGGGGATGAGGAACCCGTGGTGGGCCTGCAGGACACGTTGTGCGTGGGGGCCACCGTAGGGATCGACGAGCACGGGTAGGCAGCCGCCGTGATCGTCGCTGGGGCGCAGCAGCGCAGCCCGCAGACGGCGCAGACCGAGCTCGAGCAGCTCGACGCGGGGCGCGATCAACGGCGTCGCCGCGTGCGATGTGATCCTGGTGTCACCGCGGCCGTGTCGTCGGACGGTGACCGACACGTCGTGCGAACCCAGCGTGGTGGTGCTCACCACGACAACCCCGCCGCCCGCCGTCGCGGCGTGCACGCCCGGCTTCGACGTGAGCGGCTGCGGGGCGCTGCCGTCGACGGGGACGGCAACCACGTGGACCTGGGTGGGATCGTCGCCCGATGCGGTGACGAGCACCCGGTTGTCGTCGACGTGGACGACGCGACGGACGTGTAGACCCGGGGGGGACACCGCAACGCCGTCGACCAGCACCCGTCGGACGCCGTCGCGGTCCGCTGTGGTCACGAGCCGCCCGGCCGGGAGCCAGGTCGGCACGCCACCGACCAGATCCACCCAGTGAGGGTCGGCGTCCTCGGCCACGACCCGGGTGGTGGCGCGGTCCGGGTCGGCCACCAGCGTCCGGGTGTGTCGCTGGTCGCGGCTCTGCACCAGGATGGTCAGCGCCCCGCCGTCGGACTCCCAGCGCACAGCCGCCATGTACGGGAACGTCTCGCGGTCCCAGTCGATGCGGCGGCGCTCCCCGTCGAGCTCGACGATCCACAGCGAGACGTCGGCGTTGGCTGTGCCCGCCGCCGGGTAGGCGACCGCGGTGGGTTCCGACCCCGGCTCGATCGGGTTGGCGATCCACCAACGTGCCACCGATCCTTCGTCGACCCGCGCCGCGGCGAGCCGCTCACCGTCGGGTGACCACCAGAACCCGCGGGAACGGCCCATCTCCTCGGCCGCGACGAACTCGGCCACCCCGAAACGCACGCCGTCCTCGCGGGCGACGCAGCGAGCGGTGTCTGCAGCGAGGTCCACCACCCACAGCGCGCCCTGACGCACGTACGCGACCCGCCGGGCGGTGGGGTCGGGGCGCGGGTCGTACACCCCGTCGGCCCCCTCGACGCGACGGACCGCGCCGGTGGCGACGTCGGCGACGTGCAGTCGCCCCCCCAACGCGAACGCAACCACGTTGAGATCGCGGTCACCGGCGAACGACACGATCCCGGAGGCTGCCTCCCGCAGACGTTCTCGGCGGGCCCGCTCCTCGGAGGGCAGCGTGTCGGCATCGACGTCGGCGAGCGCGGCCGGGTCCGCCAACAGCCGTTCTTCACCGCTGTCGACATCGACGGACCACAGCAGGTGGACGGGGTCCTCGGCCCCGCCCGAGCGACGGAACAGCACCCGCGAACCGTCGGCCGCGACGGTCAGATCACGCGGCCGCCCGAGGGTGAACCGCTGGGTCCGCGCCGACTGCCGCGGGAACCGGTCGCGCCCGCCGTCGGTCACGCCGCGGACTCTTCGCCGGTGCGGCCGGTCGGCGGCGCGGCCACCGCGCCGCGTTGATCGAGCACACCGACCAGCTCGGCGATCACCGGCCGGTGGTGGCTGGCGACCCTGGCGACGCCGTCCCGTGGCACCCACGCGCGGCGCACCACCAGGGTCGGGTCCACGAACAGGTAGTCGTTCCGCGCGATCGGGTCCGGGTTGGGGAAGGTCTCACCGGTGCCCTCGCCAACGGCAGCGAAGGCGTCCGTCAGGCGGGCAGCCAGCAGCTGCGCCGCCAGCCCGGTCGGACCCTCGTTGAGGTCGGCGCCGAGGACCACCGGGGCACTGACAGCCGCCACGACCGCGGCGATGTCCTCGGCGTGTCCTTGCCGCCGCTGCGGCCACATGCCCAGCTGGGTCGAGAACGCCGCCAAGCGCAGGGTCCCCACGCCCACGATCGCCTGCGCGACGCTGCGTCGAGGGTGGCCGGATGCGCGCGACAGCTGGTGGCGGGTGACGCTGATCACCCGGACGCGGTCGCCGACCAGGACCGCGACACCTAGCCGCCGCCCGCCGGCGCGCGCAGCGACATCCATCCCCGCCCGGCGAACGAGGCGACGCAGCGCGAAGGGTCCCGGGACCTCGACCGCACAGACGACGTCAGCCTGGCAGCGGACGAGGACGTCGACCACCGCCCCGGCGTCGAGCACGCCCGACAGGTTGTACGCGGCCACGCGGATCACCGGATCAGGGTTGCTGCACGCCGTGCGGGTCGGCCGCTGCCGCCGTCTCGTCGCCGTGCGCCAGCAGCGCCGCTCCGATGGCCCCGGCGTCGTCACCGAGGGTGGCGGCCACGACCTGCGGCAGTGGCCGGTGGCCGACGCCCAGGACCCGCTCGCTCATGATCTCGACCGCGCGTGGGATCACGAACGGGGCCAACGTGGTGGCCGCCCCGCCACCGATCACCACCAGCTCCGGGTCGAAGACGTTGACGAGCCCGGTCAGGCCGACGCCGAGCCAGTACCCCGCCTCGTCAACGACCCGCCGGGCCAGAGCGTCGCCGGCGTGAGCGGCGAGCGTCACCGCCTTGCCGTCGACCCGATCGACGTCACGCAGCCTGCTGGGAGTGTCCTCTGCGGCGAGGAGCTCCTCCCCGCGGAGGCCGACTGCGGTGCCCGACGCGTACGCTTCCAGGCAGCCGAGGTTGCCGCACGGGCAGCGGCGTCCCCCGTCGTGGACGATGACGTGTCCGAGCTCCCCGGCCATCCCCGACGAACCCAGCACCAAGCGCCCGTCGACGACCATGGCACCCCCGACCCCTGTGCCCAAGGTCAGCATGACGACGTCGCGGGCGCCCCGGGCCGTACCGGCACGCAGCTCGCCGTACAGCGCGACGGTCGCGTCGTTGTACGCGGCGACGGGCACGTCCAGCTCGTCCGCGAGCCGGTCCCGGAGCGCGACGTCCCGGACGTCGAGGTTCGGCCCGTAGCGGACGACACCGTCGCGGCTGACCACGCCAGCGACGCCCACACCGACCCGCAGGCCCTCGCCGAGCTCTCGGGCAACCGCAGCGATGGCGGCCACGAGCCCTTCGGCGTCGCTGCGTGGGCTGGTCTGACGTCGACGGGCGAGGACGCCACCGTCTTCGTCCACCGCCAGGCCCAACAGCTTGGTCCCGCCGACGTCGACGCCGACCGCGACCGGATCCGACATTTCTCCTCCTCGCGGCCGTGCAGGGCGGGATCCCTGCGCTGTGCAGCACTCATGGTGCCGTGTCCGGAGGGCGGTTGGCAGCGGCTCGACGGCTACTCGCCGTCGACCTCGATCCGCTCGAGCCGGTCGTCGCGCCTGGCGAACCCCTCCGCTTGGGCGTCGATCACCGCCTTGGCGGCCAGTGTCAGGTGACGTGCGGCCTCGGTGAGGTGGTCGACGACGTCGGGGCGAACGCCCTCGACCAGCCGCAGGAAGCTGCAGATGGGACAGACCTGGCACGCGTCGCCGTGGCGGTGGGGTGGCGGTTCCGTCCCTGCGCGGCGCTGACCCGGATCGCCACCGGGCGGGTCGCCGCGCCGGTCACCGCTGGCCCACCAGGGCCACTGGTCCCCGTCGGTCACCGCACGCCCCGCTGGGCGGCGGGAACGGGCCGCTCCCGGAAGAGCACCTCGAGGACGCCGTCGTGCAGGCCGGCACGGGCCACGTCTTGGTGGCGCACCGCCGCGGGCAACGGCACGGTGCGCTTGATCGCTCCCACCTTCACGTGCAGATCGTTGCCGCGGCGGTGCAGCTGCACATCGTCTTTCGTCGTGAACGGCAGGGCGATCCTCAGCTGCAGACCGTCGTCATCGCGACACAGCTCGATCGGGCGGGTGTCGTGCAGCACCGCGGCCTCGTCGGCGTCGCCGTAGACCACGTCCGCGAGCTCGACCAGCGCAGCGGTCCCGGCCGGCTCGTCAGCCAGGAGGGGCGCGGTGAGGATCGGGATCGGCGTGAAGGAGGCCCGGACGGTGTCCAGGTGGGTTGCGTGCTGCTGCTTCCACCGGGCGAGGTAGGGATCGGTGAGCGCGTCCGGCAACAACCGGTTCACGATGACGCTGTCGATCGCGTACCCGAACAGCGACAGGGTGGTGGCCGTGCGCATCGCCTCGTTGATCACCATCCGTTCGGGGTTGACCACCAGCCGCACGCTGGTGGTGGCGTTGTCCCGCAGGATCGCGTGGACGGCGGCGAGGTCACCGTTGATGCGCTCCACCGCCCCGAAAACGGGATCGGCCGGGACGGGGACGTTGCTGACCCGGGTCACGACCGGCCGGACCGCGCGGGCCAGGTGTCGCCCGGTTCCCACGATGCGTTCGACGTACCACCGCAGCGCGTCGGGCAACGCGAGCAGACGCAGCGTCTCCGCGGTCGGGGCACAGTCGACGACGATGAGGTCGTAGGTGCGGCTGGCGATCTGAGCGCGCAGATCGATCAGGCTGAAGACCTCGTCGAGGCCGGGGACCAGAGCCAGTTCCTCGGCTTGGGCCTCACCGAGCCCTCCCCATGCCAGCAGCTGCACGAGGTAGTCGCGGACGTCGTGCCAGTGCTGCTCGAGCCTCCGCTGCGCGTCGATCTGCTGGGCGGCGAGGTTGGGCGCGACCGCGGTCGGGCGATCGCCGACGGGGACGTCCAACACGTCCGCGAGTGAATGGGCCGGATCGGTGGAGGTGACCAGGACACGGCGACCCTGGGCGGCGGCCCGGACTGCGGTCGCAGCGGCCACCGTGGTCTTCCCCACGCCGCCCTTCCCCGTGAACAGCAGGACGCGGATCACCCGGTTCCTTCGCGAGGCTGGACGGGGCGAGGCTAGCAACCCGTCGGAGGGTGGCGGCGCGCGCTGGTTGCGACGGTGGCGGCGCTGCTGGTCGCCAACCGCCGGGTCATCCCCCGGAGCCCAGCCGGAGCGCCGCCGGGATGAAGCTGACCATCAACCCGCCGCTGACCGCGATCACCAGCCAGAAGAACACCCGCGGGGTGAGCAGCTCGTCGCTGCGGCCGCCGGCCAGCATGTAGGCGTCGTGGACGCTGGTGACCAGGAGCGCCAACGCCCCGCCCAGAAGCGGGACCGCCGGCAGGACCGTCTGGCCCGCAGCGGCCGCCGAGCGCACGAGCAGGAGCCCGCCGAGCAGCCACAGCAGGTAGGTGACCGCACGGACGGTCGCGGTTCCGCGCCGGCCCAGCAGCCCGTGGCCGGCGCCGGGGAGGACCGCGCTGGCGGCCGCCGCTGCCCACGGCTCGATCGGTCGCAGCTCGCGGGCGTCGCCCGGCTCACCCAGCGTGCGCCCGAAAGGACTGCCGCAGACGTTGCAAGCGGTCAGGCCGACCGGGTTCCAGGCCTCGCACACCGCGCAACGCCACTCGAGCTCGTCGTCGATCTTGCGGAACCGGCCGCCCCCGGCCCGCAACGGGGTCTCCCCCACTGGTGCGCTGCGAGGCTGTTCGGCGGCGTCTTCCCGCGTCACCGCGGTGGTTGCCGAGGGCGGCGACGGTGGTGGAGCGGGCCCACGCTCGGGCGTCGTGCCGGCAGTGGACGTCTGGTCACGCGCCGGGCGCTCGTCGCCGACGGCACCACGGGCGCGGAACTCCGTGTAGCACTGCGTGCACCAGGCAGCCGTATCGGTGTTCAGCGCGCCGCAGTCGGGGCACCTCACGGGACCAGACCGAGGGCCTCGCGGACCTGCGACTGCACCGCATCCTTCAACCCGAACAGGCCGCTGCGGACAGCCAGCCGGTACCGCGCTGTGGCCGACGATGGGCGCCCACGCGACACGCCACCTCGCGCGAGGTGGTGCACGACCGTCCCGCCGTACCCGTCCTCCAACCACCATTCCGCCGTCCCCGTGATGTCGCCGGTGACGTCGAGCAGCACCCCGCTGGCGGGACGGAAGCGGTAGGGCCGCACGTGGAGCCGCAAGCCCGACCGGCGCCGACCCACGCGGATGTGCACGTCGAACCGGCTGTCGCCAGGATCTCTCGGGAACCCCACCAGCGGATCCACCCGGTCGGCCATCTCGCTGTCCCAGCGGTCGCCGGCCGGGGCGGCGCGGACGACCGAGAGGCCCGGCCACCACCGGTCGTACGCGTCGAACTCGATCAGCTGCGCGTACACCAGCGCCGGCGGCGCCCGCACGAAGGCGTCGTCGTCGAGGTACAGATCCACGGTGACGCCAAGCCTACGTCACCCAGCAGCGCCAGCGATGGTCGGTGAGGGCCGCCACGGTGGTTGCGGCCCTTGGGCCAGCTGACCTCCCTGCAGGGGGAGGCGGCTCGCTGGCTAGTCTCGGTAGGGCCGGGGAGCGGGGAGACCGTGGGCCGTGACAGGTTCGACCGTCGTCGTTTCGTGAGTCGGCTGCATCGGGCGACCGGCGACCCCAGAGTGGTCGCTTCGATGGTCGCGGTGATGCTCGCCGCCCAGGCCGTGGCCGTGGCGGTGATGTTGTCGCCGGGTGCACGGACCACCGCCGTCGAGATCGACGACACGACCACCAACGTCGCCCAGCCGACCTCGACGCGGTCATCGCCACCGACGGCACCGGGCCAGGCGGCGGCTGCACCACCGGCGGAGGAGCCAGCGGCCGTGGAGCCACCGGTCGAACCAGCTCCGGTCGCTGAGGCCGCTGCTGAGCCTGCCGTCGAGACAGGCCTGGTCGCGATCGACCCGGGGGCGACCGCCAGCGGCTCCTCCGCCCCGCCGCGGTCGTCGAGGCCGGCACAGCCACCGCCGGCCTCCGATGCGGGCCGCTCGCGGTTCGCCGCACGCTTCGCACCCCACGAGCAAGCGGTGCAGGATCCGCGCGACCCGGCGACCACCCGCTGGGCGGTGCTGATCGGCATCAACGACTACGAGGGACGGACACGCGACAACGTTGGCTCGCGCCAGGACGCCGAGGACCTCCACGCCCACCTGCGCGCGCTCGGGTGGCGCGACGATCACATCGTGCTGCTGACCGACCGCGTTGCGACCAGGGAGAACATCGAGCAGGCCATCGCATGGCTGGCGCGGAAGACCGACGGGTCCTCCGTCGCGGTGTTCCACTTCAGCGGCCACACCAAGCAGTGGCGCGGGCGCGACGTCGACGGCGACGGCGAGGTCCCCGACGAGGCGCTGTGGCCAGCCGACAACCGCCACATCGTCGACAGCGAGCTCGTGGCCCGGTTGGCGCACGTGTCCGCTGGCCGGCTGTGGATCGACATCGGCGCCTGCGAGGCGGCCGGGTACGCCGACCCGGGGATGCGCCGCGCGGGGCGGGTCCTGACGTTCTCGTCGGCGGAGCCGGAGAAGTCCTACGAGGATCCCTCGGTGGGCAACTCCGTGTGGGGCTACTTCCTGATCGAGGGCGGGATGAGGGGCCGCGGCGGTGACGCCAACGGCGACGGCGACGTCACCGTGCAGGAGGCGTTCGCGTACGCGGCACCACGGTCAGCCAACCGCACCGTCCGCGGATCGCACGGTTCCCAGCACCCGCAGATGCTCGACGACGCGGGGACGTTCTCGCTGCGTATCCCGGCGCCGCCGCCTCCACCCCAGGAGCCGCCACGCGCGGAGGACGACGACAACAACCGCGGCGCTTGCCTCTTGATCTGTACGGGACCGCGCGGTCAGGCGGTCTTCGCGCCCGCGGTGATGCGCTCGACGAAGGACACGATCGCGTCCGCCAGCAGCTCCGCGTCGTAGTCCAACGTGGCCACGTGGTAGGAACGCTCGAGCTCGATGCGGGTCACGTCGCCGGCGCCGAGCCGCTGCACGACGCCGTCGGCATTGCGCGGGTCGACGACGTGGTCCTGGAGTGAACCAGCCACCAGCACGGGGACGGTGACGTCGGCCAACCCGGCGCGGACGCGTCGCAGCGCCGACTGCACCGAGTAGCCGGCCTTGGCCGGGACGAGGCTGTACGCCCGCTCGTCGCCACCCTTGGCGATGTCGTTCCGTGTGAGTCCGACCAGCGGAGCCGGGACGACGGGGAAGACGTACTGCAGCACGCCACCGAGCTTCGCCAGCGGGTCCGGGCGATCGAGGATCTGAGCGTTGATGGTGGCCACCCCGGCCAGCCGTTCGCTCCGGCCACTGCGGCAACGACGCGCCGCGATGTCCAGCGCGATGGTCCCTCCGAGCGAGAAACCCACCAGCACGACTTTCCCGCATCGGTCGGCGAGGTCATCGAACGTCCGCTCGGCGCCCCGCCGAAGATTCGGGTACCTCAGGCGCGCAAGGTCACGCCAGTGGGTGCCGTGCCCGGGCAGTCGCGGCACCTCGACGGTGTACCCGGCCTCGGCGATCGCCTCGCCCAGCGGCCGGGTCGCCATCGGGTTCCCCGTGAAGCCGTGGATGACGGCCACACCGATCTCGCCGCGCTCGCCGCTGCCGGTCGACGACCACGACTGCGCTCCAGGCATCACGTCGTACCGAGCCACGCCAGACCTCCCTCCATTGGGCGCCGAGCATAGGACAAGCCCGGTCGACGACCACACTCCGGCCGCGGCGCTACCGTGCGCCGCCATGCCACGGTCCGGTGACGCCGCCCACACCGCGTCGCAAGCAGCCACCAGCGATTCGCAGACCACCACGGATGCGTCCGCGCGGAACCGGCCGATGGGAGCCGTCCTGCAGGTCGTCCGAGGTTTCGCGATGGGCAGCGCGGACCTCGTCCCGGGCGTGTCGGGCGGCACGATCGCGCTGGTCTTCGGCATCTACGACGACCTGGTGGCCGAGATCTACCAGGCGTCCTCCGCCGTCGGCCGGCTCCTCCGGCTGGACCTCGACGGCGCGTGGCGGGCGCTGCGTGACGTCCGCTGGGCCTTCCTCGTGCCGCTGGTGGCCGGTGTCGGGCTGGCCATCGCCACGCTGGCGGGGATCCTGCGTACCCTCCTGGCTGAGCGCCCCGTGCTGATGTCGGCGTTGTTCTTCGGCCTCATCGTCGGGTCGATCGTGGTGGCGAGCGACGAACTCGACCGCCGGGACCTGCCTCGCCTGGTGATCCTGACCGCAGTGGCAGCCGCCACGTTCGTGCTCCTGGGTCTCCGTGGCATGGCTATGCGCGATCCTGGGCTGGCCGTGATGTTCGCCGGCGGGGCGTCGGCGATCACCGCGATGATCCTGCCCGGGATCTCCGGTTCGTTCATCCTTCTGATGATCGGGCTGTACCAGCATCTCCTCGACGTCGTGCACCAGCGCGGCGTCGTCGAACTGGCAGTGTTCACCGCAGGCGCCGCCACCGGCCTGGCGATGTTCTCTGCCGCGCTGCACTGGCTCCTGGAGCATCACCGCGCCACGGTCATGGCGAGCCTGATCGGGTTGATGGCCGGGTCGTTGCGGGTCCTGTGGATGTGGCCCACCGACCAGGGCGGCGTCGGCGACGTCCGTCTGGGGACCCCCGTCTGGGCCGACGTCCCGCTGGTCCTGGCTGCGGGGGTGGTCGGCTCCGTCGGAGTGGTCGTGATCGCTCGCCTGGGTCTCCGCCGCGGCGACCCGTCGCGGTGACCTGACCGCCGCGCGGCCTGTGCGCCGCCGCGGATGGCGTCGCGGTGATCGAACGTGCCGGCGCCGCCTACGCTGGTCCCGCGTGCAGCTGGGTCGCGACCGACCAGTCGACCACCCCGTCGGGGTGTGGCCGGCGGAGCTCGTCGCCACGGCGGCGGTCGCGGTCGGCATGGTGGTGACCCTGGTCGCGGTGCGGGTCTGGCTCCCGTCGGTGCTGTTCATCTACGGCCGGGCAGGGTCCACGCCAGCGGCCGACCTGGCCGTTTTCGGCCTCCTCCCGTTCGTGGTGGCGCTCCTGGTCGCTGCCACCACGATCCGTGTCGACGTCAGCCGCGCCGCTGCTCCGCTGGCGTTCGCGCTCGTGGCCGCCCGCCTGGCGCTGCAGAGCACGTCGGGAGGGACCCCCCAGCTGGTGGTCGCCACGGTGGCGGTGACGGTGGGGATGGTGTGGCTGGTGGTGGTCGCGACCGGCGCGGTCCCGCCACGAGCCGCCGCCCTGGGGCTCGTCGCGGGGCTCGCTCTCGATGCGGTCCTACACGCGGCGCTGCGCAGCCAGGACCTGCCTTGGCGGGACGGCGCCGCAGCGTGGTTCGCGACGCTGGCGGTCGCGGCCACCTTCGCCGCGGCCTCGTGGGCGACCCGCGGGCCGCAGGCCGGTGATCGCGGGCAGGCGCTGCCGTGGATCTCGCTCGGCCCAGCGGTGGGGTTGCTGGCGATCGTTGCGGCGGTCTCGCGGGTGGAGACGGTGACCGGTGTCTCGCCGGTTGTCGCCGTCGCCGTGGTCGGCACTGCCCACGTGATCGGGGTCGTGGCGGCCGTCGCGGCGTTGGGGGCACCGTCCCGGCGGGCGCCGGGCGCCGGCGGCGTGCTGGTCGCGGTCGGCCTCTCGGCGGCGGTCCTGGCGCCGATGCACGTCCAGACCCCGCCGGTCCGGGTGGCGGGGACCGTCGCCCTGGTCGTCGGGGTGCACCTGCTGTTGGCCGTGGTCGGCTGGCCGGACGGTTCGGGACCCTCCCGACGGGCACTGGGCGCAGCCGGTGGCCTGTTCGTCCTGTTCGTCGTCGTGTCTGGGTACTACGCCAGCTACGACGTGCGGTTCCCGTTCGACCGGCGCGCCCTCATGGTCGTCGCAGCGGTCGCTGCGATCGCACCCCCGGCTCTCGCACGGCCGGCATCAGCGACAGCACGTTGCCGCCACGCCGGCGTGGCGGTCGCGGTGGGTGTGGCCGGCATGACCGCCGCAGCCGTCGCAGCGGTCGCCGTCCGGACGCCGCCGGGGCACCCGGCACCTGGCCGGGGCTTCCCGGTGCGGGTGATGACCTACAACCTGCACATGGGGTTCGACATCGCCGGTCGGTACGACCCCGACGCGCTCGCGGCGGTGATCGGCGAGGAGCAACCGGACATCGTCGCGTTGCAGGAGGTCGACCGCGGTTGGTTCACCACCGGCAGCACCGATGTCCTGCGCGCGCTGACGGAGCGGCTGCAGTTGCCGTACGTCTTCGCCCCGGCAGCCGACGACGTCTGGGGAAACGCGGTCTTGAGCCGGTACCCGATGCTCGACCCGCAGGTCGTGCCCCTGCCCCGCGGGCGCGCCGCGATGGCCCGGAGCGCGCTCTCGGTCGTGGTCGACGTCGCCGGCCAACCGCTCGGGGTCGTGGCAACCCACCTCCACCACGTCGACGCCGACGTGGGGCTGCGTCGACGGCAGGTCGCCCGGGTGGCCGCGCTGGCCTCCGACCTGGCCCAGCAGGTTGGCCCGGTGGTGGTGCTCGGCGATCTCAACGCCGAGCCCGGTGCGGGGGAGCTCGAACCGCTGGCCACCCGCTTCGTCGACGCCTCCGTGGCTCTGGGCGCCCCAGCGACCTACCCGTCGTGGCGGCCGCGCGAGTCGATCGACCACGTCTTCGTCTCATCCGAGCTGTTCATCGGCCGGCTGTCCGTTCCGGCCAGTCCCGCATCCGACCATCTGCCGGTGGCGCTGACGGTGGGGCTGCGGCCTCTGGAAGCCGGCGGAGGAGGTTGAGCCGTCACCGTCGCGACGCGACGGCCACCAGCAGATCGTCGAAGCGCGCGGCGATCTGCTCCCACGACCACCGGGCCTCGACCCAGGTCCGGGCGGCGCGGCCCATCCGCGAACGACGCTCCCGATCATCGAGCAGGGTCGCGATCGCCCCTGCGACCGCGTCGGGGTCGCGACCGTCGACGGTGACGCCGGTCTGGCCGCCGCGGACGGTCTCGGCTGCCCCACCCGACCGCCCCGCGACCACCGGGACACCAGCGGCTTGAGCCTCGAGATAGACGCTGCCCAGCCCCTCGACGTCGAGACCGAACCATCGGGTGCGGCACGGCATCGTGAACAGGTCGATCGCACCGTACGCAGCCGGCAGTCGCGGTCCCTGGATCTCACCGGCCACCACGACCTGCGGCATGCCCTGCACCCGGCGGCGCAGCCTCGACGCGAGCGGGCCGTCACCGACCAGCACCAGCCACGCATCGACGTGGCGACGGCGCACCGCCGGCCAAGCGTCGACGAGGACGTCTTGACCCTTGCGTCGCACCAACCGCGACACGCACCCCACCAGCGGCGCAGCGGCCGGCACACCCCACGCGTGTCTCAGGGCAGAACCGTCCACGTCCGGGTGGAACGTGTCGGTGTCCACACCTGGTGGGATCCGTGCCACGGTGACATCAGGCAGGTGCGGCCGCAGCCGAGTCTCGGTGTAGTCGCTGATCGTGGTGATCGCGGCCAAGGCGCGGGTCGCGCGTCTCACCAGGATCCCGAGGCCGACCGTGGCCAGGCCCGCTTCGTGGCCGTGTGTGAGGCCCACCACCGGGACGGCCGGGTCGCGCGACAGGGCCGGGCCCAGCTCCCCGAGGGGCCAGGTCGCCCCGAGCACGACCACGGCGGGGCGGTGGTCGCGTGCAACGGCCCGGACCAGATCCAGGGTGGACGGCGTCGGCAGGAGCGAACGGCTCGCCGCGCGCACGACCCGGTACGGCGCCGAGTCATCGAACCGCTCCGCGTTGGGGTGGTTTGGGCCGACGACCACCGTCGCTTCGGGGCGGACCCGTCGGATCAGCTGATCAACGAAGCGTTGGATACCACCGACCTGTGGCGGAAGATCGTTGGTCAGCCACAGCACCCGCACGTCAGGTGGTGCTACTTCCCTCGCGCCTTCCGGCTGGACGCCTCGCCCTTCGCGCCGGCCTTCGACGCCGCTTTGGCCCTGGAACTGTTGGCCGAACCCTTCGCGCCGGCCTTCGACGCCCCTTTGGCCTTGGAACTGGGGGCCGAACCCTTCCCGCCGGCCTTCGACGCCCCTTTGGCCCTGGAACTGGTGGCCGAACCCTTCCCGCCGGCCTTCGACGCCCCTTTGGCCCTGGAACTGGGGGCCGAACCCTTCCCGCCGGCCTTCGACGCCGCTCTCCCGTTCGAGGGCTTCGCCGACGCTTTCCCTGACGTCCGCGACGACCGGCTCGCCTTCCCCCGGGTCCGGGGGGCCGTCCAGCCGAGTTCGCGGGCGAACGGACTCGATGCGGTGAGCGTCCCGGCGTCGCGGTCCAGCCACCAGCTGGCGGTCCGGGTCCGGCCGCGCTGGCGGTAGCGGACGGAGACGGTCCAACGACCGTCGGCTCGGCGGCTGGCCGCCCAGCTCGTATCGTCTGCATCGATGTTGCGCTCGGCGAGGTTGCGGACGACCGCCTGCTCGAGAGGATCCCCGGACTCCCCCAGACGCGACCGTGTCAGACGCCGGCTGTGGGCCTCGCGCAGAACCTGGTCGCGTTCCGCGACGATCGGGACCATCCACCGCTCCACCCAGGTGACATCGGTCCCGGCAGCCTTGGCCACCGATGCGGGCGACCGCCCAGCCCGCAGCAGGGACTGGATCTCGGCCGGCGTGAGTTTGCTCTCGTGGACGGGCTGGTCCGGCGACGACGCGACGTCGGCCTCACGTCCGGCGTTCACCGTCTCGTCGCTGTCAGGCCCGGTCGCTGCCGGCTCTGCGGGTTCGTCCGCTGACGTCTCTTCTCGTGGCCGGCGGTCGATCCGAGGCGTCGCGCCCGGCCGCGACGACCCAGCCGTCCGGGTCGGCTCCCCGTCGCCGGATCCGGCTCCCTGGCGCAACCGACGGATCTCCTCGACGGTGAGGAACAGGTCGGCGTCGACGACCAGCCGGTACCGGCCATGGTGAGCATCGGGACGCACGTCGAGGACGAGATGTTGGAGGTCCGCGGTGTAGCCGATGAGGTGAACCTCGATCACGCTTGCCTCCGGACCCGCCCCACGCTCGGGCTCTGTCTCGTCGGGCCGCCGCAGCGGCGGACCCGACACCTCCATCGGGCGTCGGCCGACGCCCGCATCCTGCCCGCCGCGACGGAGCCGAGCAACTGTTTCCCGCGCCTGGAACCGGTTGTGCGACGGCGACCAAGGGTGTCACGGCGGACCGGTGCGGCTTTCAACCGGCCAGGGCGAGCAGCGGAGCGGTCCCGATCACGTCCGCCCGGAGCCGGCGGACACGGTCTGCGAGCTCCCGGTCGTCGGTGACGACGACGACCGGCTCGTCGGCGGCCAGCGACTCGACCAGTTCGACGATGGCATCGTCGGCGGTCCCCCCTGCCGTGAAGCGCACCCGGACCAGACGCGACCGCGACGTAGGCGCGTTGACGCCCGGATCCCCGTCGAAGACGACCGTGCACCGCACCTTCAGGCGGGCGACCAACGACTCGAGCTGGGTGGTCAACCACAGCCGCTGCTGCTCGAGCTCCAGGTGGCCGCGGTGTTGCAGGGAGACGTTGTACCCGTCGACGACCACCCTGCGGCCGGGGACCAGCAGCGCCTGCGCAGCGTCGACCGTGCCCGGGGCGATACCGGCGGGCAACCGGCTGGGGCGCCCGGACGCGGCCGGGCGCGCCCCCGACCGGAGCGACGAGCGGTAGTCGGCGATCTCCTCGCTGGCGCGTCGTTCGAGGGCCTCGCGTGCGCGCCGGTGCCGCCGTCGGCGTTGGAGGCGTTCTTCCTCCCGCCGGCGCAGCTTCCGTAGCTCATCGCGGAGCTGGGCCACTTGCGCGTCGGCCTGACGGCGGACCCGTTCGACCGCCTGGTGGCGCTCCTCGGCCGCCGCGGTCAGACGACGCTGCAGCGCCTCGATCGTCTCCTCGAGAGTGCGGACGTCGTCCTCGAGCTCCTGCACCCGCCCCTGTTCGACGCGCAGTCGCGCCTCGAGGCCTTCGGCGCGTCGGCGCGCATCGTCCCGCTGCTCGCGGAACTCGCGGGCGCGCGTGCGGAGGCGTTGATGGCGGTCTGGGCTGCCGGCATCAGCACGTTGGGGGTGGCGCGGTTGCGGCGCGGCGACCTCCACCTCGCCGCGCAGGATCGCGAGCACGGTGCCGCCGTCGGGGTCGTCGTCGAGCCGTGCGAGCGTCCCATGCCACAGCGCGCCACCGGTCGACAGGAAGCGACACAGATCCCGCCGGGACCGCCCGGACGCCAACCTGCTCGCCGGCAGCGCCCGCAGTTGCGCCATCCGCGGTGTGACCACGTTGTCGTCGAGCTGGTGCAGCGCAGCGCGGACGCTACGCAACAGCACCGCCCACTCGTCGGCGGGGAGCCGCTCGAGCAATTCCTCGTCCGGTGCCGGCACCGCGTCCTCGAGCCGCTCGTGCCCACCGGTCGCCACGCTCAGTTGGTGGAGATGACCACGCCCAGCTTCTGGAGCCGCTCCAGGAAGTCGGTCGGCTCCTCACCCTCGAGCGCAGCGATCGCGTCGATGTCGTCGTCACGGACGAACAGCAGATGCTCGGAAGTGCCCCGGCGGGTCTGGATGTAGGTGAGGTACTCCACCGCAGGTTCGATGCCGTCGGACGCGTCCCGCAGTCGTTCGACGTCGATGGCGTACCCACCCTTGCCGCGATCACGCACGGTGCCGGATCGAGGCCGGTCGCCGCTCTCCACGACGCCGTCGGGGCCCAGCGCCAATCGGCGCCGCCGCGCGGTCCTCGCCCAGATCGTCGCCGCTGCGCTCGCCACGACAGCGGTGACCGCACCGATGCGGATGGCCAGGTCACGACGGTCCATGCTGGCGACCGTACACGCCGCCGTCGCCAGCAACACGGTCTTCAGTGCTCGGTTCCGACCGCCCGGGCCGGAGCAGCCTCGACCACGACGGCGTCGTCGCGGCCGCACCAGCGACAGGTCACCGACTCCACACGACGGTCGAGAATCTCCTCCTCCTCGACCCGGCGGACACCGCCCAGGTCGAAGTGGTGGAAACGGCGGGTGCGGGCAGTCTCGACCACGTCGAAACGGGTGACGTTCCCGCACGACGCGCACCGGAACCGGTGCTCCGCATCCAGGCCCCACGCCAGGTCGCTCACCGCAGCATCACCTCGATCGGACCGAGCCGAACCAGGGTCCGGCGTCCATGGCGGGGAACTCCAGGTAACCGATCTCGAAGATCTCGCCGGTCTCGGCGACCACGTCGGCTGCTCCCTCCGCGAAGACGCGGAGCTGCTCGACGTCGATCCCGTTGTAGACGTCGGGGTACCCGGCCAGCTTCTCGGCGGCCTTGCGGAACAGCGCCACCGACCCGGGGACGTTGCCACGCTGATGGTGACAGCAGCCCACCGCGACCTGGATCACACCCTGCCAGAACAGCCGGTCCGTATCCGGGGCGGCGTTCCAGACGTCCTCCAGCACCTCATGCGCCTCGAAGAAGCGCTCCTCGTCCCACAGCTCGACCGCTTTGGCGAGTGCGTCCTCGATGTCGTCCGACGCGAAGTCCTCGACGGTCTCGGCCGGTTCGGCACCGCGAGGCAGCGGCCGGCCGAGCCGGTCGCGCGGGCGGGCGTTGGCGGGGCGGCCCTTCTCGTCGCGGTCCCGCTCGTAGCGGCGGACCTGGCGTCGTTGGTCGCTCACGGTTCCCCTGGGTCGTCTCCCCGCAGGGTACCGACCGCACCGGGATACCCTCCGCTGCATGCCTGAGCTGCCCGAGGTCGAGTCCGTCCGACGACAGTTGGCCCCCGAGCTGACGGGGCGCCAGGTCGTTGGCGTCGACCACGTGCCGCAGCGACGTTTCGTGAACCTGGATCGGCTGGCGGGACACATGGTCCTGGGTGTTCGCCGCCGCGGGAAGTTCCTGCTGTGCCCGCTCGACGATGGCCTGGAGCTCGTGGCGAACCTCGGCATGACAGGATCCCTGCACTTCGGACCGGCGGACGACTACGCCCGAGCCCAGCTCCTCCTCGACGACGGGCGCCAGCTCAACTACCGCGACCCGCGACGGTTCGGTCGCCTCGCGGTCGTGCCAGCGGGCGACTACACGTCGATCCCCACCCTGGCGATGCTTGGTCCCGAACCACTCACCGATGAGTTCCACCCCGACGGTTTCGCACGCGCGCTGGCGGCCACGACCGCCCCGGTGAAAGCGGTCCTCCTCGGCCAACGCGCAGTGGCCGGAGTGGGGAACATCTACGCCGACGAGGCGCTCTGGCGGGCCAAGATCCACCCGGCGAGCCGGCGCGTGGGGTGGCGCCGCGCCCTGATGCTGCACTCCGCGATCCGCGAGG
This sequence comes from Actinomycetota bacterium, assembly GCA_019347675.1. Lineage (NCBI taxonomy): Bacteria > Bacillati > Actinomycetota > Actinomycetota bacterium. The sequence continues at coordinate 175,586 of JAHWKW010000002.1, forward strand.
TCCTATCCGAGTCGATCGAGCGGGAGGGCACCACCTTCCGCGACTACCGGATGGTCAACGGCGAGAGCGGACGCAACGCCGACTTCCTGCAGGTCTACGGACACGCGGGCAGGGCCTGCCAGCGGTGCGGGACCGAGCTGCGCCGCATCGTCGTGGCCCAGCGCGGCACGACCTACTGCGCGACGTGCCAGCGGCCGTGACGCGACGACCTCACGGCGGTGTCGGTCGGTGGTCATCCGCGTGGTGGTCGGGTCCGGGTGCCAGCGGTTCCGCACGGCGCGCCGCCAACTCCACCTCCCACTGAAGTGGCCACGCGTTGGGCAGGCAGCCGTTCAGTTCGGTGCTCTGCTGCGCCATCACGGCCGCGGGCGCACCCGGCCGTGGGCACTGCGGCTCCGCCGGATGATGCAGGTGCACGAGGTGGCCGACCTCGTGGTTGATCAGCATCATCCGGTAGGTCTCCAGGTCCCCGGTCCACTCCGGCGTGGCGGTCCGCCAGCGGTCGGCGTTCAACGCCACCACCGGGCCGTTCTGGCACGAGTACAGACCCCGTGTCCGGTACGGGTGGCACATGGCGTCGACCTGGTGACCTTCAGCGAGGACGATCAGGTAGGGGGCGGCGTCGTCGCGAACGAACCGCAATCCAGCGCGCTGCCAGCCCCTCGGGTCGGACAGGGTGGCGTCGACCACCGCGGCGAACCCCGCGGTCGCGGCGTCGTCGGTGCGCCGCTCGACCGCGTATCGGATCTCGATCTCGTCGAGGTCGTCAGCGCGTGGGGTGACCGGCTGCGCGGTCACGATCAGCGACGGGGCGGCCATGCCCCACGAGGGCTCGCCGATCGATCCGGGCGGCGCCCGCGCCGGGGCGGTCGATGAGCGGCGAACCGATGGGGGATCGGCTGGCGATGCTGCACCCGGTGAGCAGGCCACGAGCGCGATCTGTGCGGCCAGCACCGCCATTGCCACCAAGGCGTTACGGGCAGGCACGTCTCGCTGGATCCTCACTCGGTCGCGTGGTGACTCTCAGTAGCTTTTTCCTCACAGGCTGCACACCCGGACTGTGCGTTCAGCGCACGCATAATGCGGTGGACGCACGCTGACGCCGCCGACCGCCGGTGGATGAACGAACGACAGGAACACACACTGCCCGGTCCCCGTTTTGATGGATGCGTGCCCCAGACGTACGCCCGCGCGGCATCGGGGTTCCGAAAGACGGTTTCACACTGTTTCACACTAGGGAAGGTTGCCAGTTGTCGTCCACGCAAGCACTCGCCCGTCAACTCCGTACCGGCGAGGGGTGGGAGGAGGAAGCGGCATGCAACGGCGCCGAGGTCGAACTGTTCTTCTCCGTCGAGGAGGAGGATCAGAAGCAGGCGCTTGAGTACTGCGGCCGTTGTCAGGTACGCCAGGAGTGCCTCGAGTACGCCATCCGCAACCGTGAGATGTACGGCATCTGGGGAGGCATGCTCGAATCTGATCGCCGCACCCTGATCCGAGACCTTCGCCGCCGGGAACGCGAGGCCCGCGAGCGCCGCAAGCGCGCCAGCGACGCCGCCTGACCGTCCCTGCCCGCACCAGTAGGCGGCCCCGGGCCAGGAGCCCGGGTCGTCACGCCTCTGGGAGCGTGACCGCCACCCGCGACCCTGCCTCGCCCGCAGCCACTGTGACGCCCCGGCTGCGAGGTCACGTCGTGCGGTCCGCGAACCGCAGGGCGGCATCTCGCAGGCACAGCGAGGGCCGGGCCTCCGTGACCTGATAGTGCCTGACCGCGAGTCTGATCGCAGTGCTCTCCGCAGGCCCGACCTCGCCGTGCCGTCCCTGCCGCATCAACGAACAGGAGACGGTGCACATGAACACGATGCCAGCCGGTCGCGTACTTCCTGTCGGTGGTGCATCCTGACGCCGAGCGCCCCAACCGGCTGATCAACCTCGCCTACCTGGGCGGCGCGAGCCTGGCAATCGGGACCCTGGTGCTCGGTGTCGGGCTCCTGGCCGCCGCCTGGACGGCCCAAACGCGTCCCACCGGCTTGCGCTGTGGAGGAGTCAGATCGACATCCATGGGGGATGTGGCGCGTCGATCCGGCCGAGGCTCGACGTGACCTCCCCGAAGCGGGGCGAACGCTGCTGCCAGTCGCGCCACGCGGCATCGAACTCCTCGCGATCCCTCGCGACGAAGTTCCACCACATCTGGATCCGCTCGGGAAACGGCTCCCCGCCGAGCACCAACATCCGAGCTGCGTTCGAGCGGGTCTCGATCGGGAGCTCCTCCACGCCGGTGGGCACCAGAGCCAGCCAACCCGGCTCAACGATCTCGGGTCCGACCCGCACAGAAGCATCAAGCGGCACGACCGCGTGCTCGAACCCGGCCGAGGTCGGCAGCACCGTGCGGCCGCCACGCACCGTCACATCCACGCCGACCAGGGGTGTATCGGTGCGGGCCGGAGAGGTGGCGGCGCCGAAGCTGCCCGCGAACAGCCGCACCGTCGCGCTGCCCTCCTGCATCTCTGGCAGCTGCGCGATGTGCTGGAACGACGGTTCGCCGTGCCGCGTCGCCTCGGGCTGGGCAACCCACATCTGCGCCCCCGAGAACGGCGGGCGTGCAGCCAGCTCGGCGTGCGCGATCCCGTGCCCGGCGGTCATCCAGTTCAGTTGGCCGGGCCGGATGACCTGTTCGGAGCCCAACGAGTCCGTGTGCAGCGCCTCCCCCTGGATCAGCCAGGTCACGGTGGACAAGCCGATGTGGGGATGGGGCCCCACCTCCATCGGATCCGGCTGGTCAGCGTCGGCCGCACCCATCAGATCGACGAAGCACCATGCGCCGACCGTGCGACGACCCTTGGTGGGCAAGACCCGGACCACGCCGAGACCACCCACCGACGTCCGGCGTCCTTCGCGGAGCTCAACTCCGTCGAGTGCCTCGTTGTCGCACTGCTGGTCCCGCTCCCCCACCGGTCCGCTCACCACCACCCCGATCGGTCGCGCCGCACGACGTTATCCGTCGCCGTCGGGAGCGGGAAGCCACCACGCGGATCGATGCCATGCCGACAGCGCAGATCCAGGAGGCAGCGCGTGCTGGGTCGGACGGCCACTGCGCGCAACTGGAACACCACGACGAAGCTCGTCGCCATGATGGGGTCCTGACACCCCGCCGTCCTCGCTCGGGCCGCAGGTCGCCTCGCGGGGTGCGGATGCTCTCGGCGCGCGACGTCGAGCACGCGTGCCAGCGCCGGCAACGTCGGCGAGACGCTCGCTGGGTTGTCACCGCAGCGAAACCTGGTCGTAGTGGCGGCTAAACAGACGGGTGGCACGGTACGGGCGGTCGAGCTTGGCAGAAGGCGGTTGGCAGAAGGCGGTTGGCAGAAGGCGAAGTGTGGAGGGTCTCCGGGTCGGGGTCACGTCGGCCGGCGAGGCTCGCGAGCTGAGCGGTGCCCTCGAGCGTCGCGGGGCGGTGGTGACCTGGGGGCCGACCGTTGAGGGCCGTGTCGCGACTGGCCGGGACCTGCTGGCTCAGATCGATCGTCTGCTCGCGGCCGAGCCATCGTGGGTCGTCGCGTCCACGGGGGTGGGGGTCCGCGCCTGGGCGGAGGTCGCCGAGCGCCACGGCCGGCTCCACCTGTTGGAGGCGACGCTGCGCCGCGCCCGGGTCGTCGCCCGTCGCTCGAAGGCGTTGGGTGCATTGCGGTGGCTGGGCGTTGACCCCGTGTTCGTGTCTGCGCAGGAGACCGACGAGGACGTGGCGACGTGGCTGCGCCAGCGGCTTCTGCCCGGGGACCGGGTCGCTGTCCAGGTCCGTGGGGCTGGTTCGCTCGGTGCGTATCAGCGACTGGTTGACGCCGGCGGCGAGGTCCTTCCGCTCGTCCCGTGCACCTCGGTCCCGCCCGCCGATCTTCGACCGGCGCGGGAGTTGGTCCGCCGAGCCTGCGCCGGCGTCGTCGACGTCGTCGTGTGCACGAGCCCGAGCGCGGCAGGCAACCTGATGCGGATCGCGGCAGATATCGGCGTGGAGGGCGCCCTGGTGACCGCGTTGGGCGAGCGTGTGGCGGCCGCCGCAGTCGGGATGATGACCGCCGCGAGCCTCGAGAACGCTGGCGTCCCCGTCGCGATCATGCCGCCACGCCCCCGCACCGGTGAGCTGGTGGGGGCCCTGGGCGGCTGGGCGGCGAGCGGTCGGCAACTGCCCGTTCCGGCCGTGCGCCTGGACCCCGCGGGTCGGGCCGTCATCGCCGACGGGTGCCGTGTCGAGCTCGGGCACCGGGAATTCGGGGTGCTGGCCGCGCTGGTGCGTCGCCCGCACGTGGCCTGCCGTCTTGATCTCCTGGCCGTGGAAGCCTGGGGCCACCGAGCCCCGGACAACCCCCGGCTGATCAAGCACCAGGTGGGGCGATTGCGGCGCAAGCTCGGCTGTCACGGCCGGTCGATCGAGACCGTGCGAGGCGTCGGTTACCGCTACGCGCCGCCGTCAGCAGGCGGTAGCGGGTGAGGTTCGGCTACCCGGTCAGTCTCGACGTCGCCGGCCGCCGCTGCGTTGTGGTGGGCGGCGGCCCGCTGGCGGCGCAGAAGGCCGATGGTCTGCTCGCAGCCGGCGCTCAGGTTGTCGCGATCGCCGCCCGCCCGTCCCCTGGGCTCCGCGAGGCAGCCGCAGCCGGCCGGATCGAGCTCGTCGCGCGTTGTTTCCGCGCCGGCGACCTGGCGGGCGTCTTCTTGGCCATCGCCACTGGCGAGGATCCGGTCAGCAACATCGAGGTGGCGGCGGAGGCCCGGCGGGAACGGGTCCTGTTCAACGCGCTGGACGACGTCGTCCACTGCGACTTCGCCGCCGCAGCGGTGGTGCGCCGTGGCGAGCTGCGCCTGGCGGTCTCCACCGGGGGAAAGGCTCCGGCGCTGGCCCGGCGGTTGCGCGAGCAACTGGAAGTCCGCTTCGGCGACGAATGGGGCCAGCTCGTCGAGGTCCTCGACGGCGCACGGCGGGCCTGTCTGCCCCGCACCGTCACGTTCAGCGAGTGGCAGCGCCGCTGGGCGACGGCGCTGCGCGATCCGCAACGCCTGGCCGAGCGGCTCGCCGCCGGGGACCGCGAGAGTGTGCGCGACGGCGTGCTGCGGGTGATGCGGACGGGCTCTGGCCCGTCGTGAGCACGTCCAACCCTGCGCGGGACGACGGAGCGCGACTCACCGGTCGCGCGCGACCGGATCGTTACATCCGGATCACGGTGCGGGAACGAGGTCGGAACCTGGGCCGGGCACAGTCCCGCTCACCCGCCAACAGGAGCACCGCATGCCGGTCGCGAACATCCCCGCCGCGAAGCGTGCCGGACTCCCGGTGGACCTCGACCGGCTCACCGCCGAGGGCGACGACTGGCTGAGCCCCGAACAGCGGTACGCCCTCAAGACCCACGGCGTGTGCGCCCAGTCGCAGCCCCAGGTGTTCATGGTCCGGGTGCGCAACGGTGGGGATCTCACGGCCGGCCAGGCGTGCGGCCTTGCGGACATCGCCGAGCGGCACGGTCGGGGCTGGCTGCACCTCACCACCCGCCAGCAGGCCGAACTGCACCACGTCCACGCCACCGAAGTGAACGCCGTGCTCGCCGCCGTCCGCGCCCTCGGGCTGACGACCCGCTCGACGTGCGGTCACACCGTCCGGGGGGTGATGTGGTGCCCCGACGCCGGCGTTGCCCTGGCCGAGCCGTTCGACTGCGCACCCGACGCCCACGCGATCACCGCCGCGGTCCTGGCCCGAACGCCCGACCTGGACACCCAGCTGCCGTCCCGCGTCAACATCCACCTGGGCGGCTGTCCCGCCTGTCGCGACCACGCCCGGCTCAACGACGCCGGGTTGGTCTCCGTGCTGGGCGCGGGTGGTCAGCCTGGCTACGAGCTGTGGGTCGGCGGGAGTCTGGGACGCTCTGTGCCCACCCTAGCGGTGAAGGCCCTGGACTTCGTCCCCCGGGCCCACGCGGTCACGGCGGTCACCGCCCTCCTCGACGTCTACATCGCCCACGGCAACTTCGACCAGCCCAACAAGGCCCGCATGAAGTTCCTGCTGCGCGACCTTGGCGCCGACCGCTTCCTCGACCTGTTCCGCGCCGCGTACGCCCGGACCTGCCGTCGCCCGCACCCGCCGCCACCCCAGGTCGAGGTCTCCGACGCCGACCTGGCCGCGGCGGTGCTGGCCCAGGCTCCCGAGGGCGGCTGGTCGCGTGGGGTCCGCCCCCAGCGCACGCCCGGCCGGGCCGTGGTCACCGTCGAGATCCCCCTCGGAGACCTCGACGCCGACGACCTGCGCGGCCTGGCTGGCCTCGCCGGGCGGTACGCCGACGGCGTGCTGCACCTCACCCGCGACCAGGACATCACCCTGCGACACGTACCGCTCGGGGCCGTCCCCGCTCTGCGCGGCGACCTCGGCGACCTGGGCCTTGCGGTCGCCGGCACCACCGCGGCGCGCGACGTCCGCGCCTGTACCGGAGGTCCGGTGTGCTCGTTGGCGATCACCGCCTCCCAGCAGGTCGCCTGGGCCGTTCGCTCCAGCCCTGCCCTGGCCCGCAACGGCCACCTGAGGGTGTCCGTCTCGGGCTGCCCCAACGCCTGCGCGCAACAGCAGGTGGCCGATGTGGGGTTCTCCGGCGGGAAGGTCCACGTGGGCGGCGGGGCTCAGTTGGGCTACCAGGTGTGGCTGGGCGGCGACATCGCGGCGGGCCGGGTCGGGCAGGTGGTGGGCCGGGTCGCCGAGCGCGACGTGCCAGCGATCACCGAAGCGATCGTCGGGTTGTGGGAGGCGCTGCGGGCCGCCGGCGAGTCGCTGCCCCAGACGGTGACCCGGCTCGGCCCCGACGCGTTCGCGGCGCACATCGACCGGGTCTTCCGGGGCCGCTGGGAGTCGGGCGCCGAGCCAGGACAACGGCCACGCGCTGCAGGCGACACGCCGACAGCCGGCCTCACCCTCGAACCCGACCGGCTCCTACCCCTGGCGGTCGCCTGATGCCAACCCGGCGCAGGCCCGACGCGGTCGTGCTGCCCCTCGACGATCTCCCGGTCGGGGTGGCTGTGAGCGTGGCGTGCGGGGATCGGCGCATCACCGTGGTGCGCTGCGGGCCCGACGAGGTCCGCGCGCTCGACGGCGACTGCACCCACGCCGCCGGCCCCACCGCCCAGGGCACGGTCGACGGTTGCCTGCTGGCCTGCCCCTGGCACGGCGCCGTCTTCGACGTGCGCACCGGCGAAGTCCACCGCGGGCCTGCCCGCAAGCCTCTCGCCACCTACCCGACCCGCGTCGAAGACGGCTGGGCCGTGGTGGTGCTGTCGGCCCAGGACGAGACGGTTGACGGCGAACCCGAGGTTGCCCGCGGTTGAGGCCGACGCAGCCGGTGGGATGGGCGGAAGTGGCGGTACGGCCACGCGCTCTGCTGTCGTTCCGTGGCCGCTGGCGGGTGCTGCACCTGACGTGGATGGCACTGTTCCTCAGCTTCCTGGTGTGGTTCAGCTTCGCCCCGTTGGCCACGCAGGTGGGGCGTTCGCTGGGGCTGACAGCCCCGCAGCTCGCTGCACTGTCGCTGTGCAACGTGGCCCTGACCGTGCCGGGCCGCGTCCTCGTCGGCATGGCGGTGGACCGCTGGGGGTCGCGGCGAGTGTATGGCGCGGTCCTGCTGTACGCGGCGGTGCCCACACTCGTGTTCGCCACCGCGTCATCGTTTCGGTTGCTGGTGGCCAGCCGGCTCGCCGTCAGCCTGGTCGGAGCGGGCTTCGTGGCGGGTGTGCGGATGATGGCCGAGTGGTTCCCGCCCCACGAGATCGGCTTGGCTCAGGGCATCTATGGCGGCTGGGGCAACGCGGGCTCCGCCGCGGCAGCCTTCACCCTCCCGACGGTCGCGGCGATGGTGGGTGGCCCTGAGGGGTGGCGATGGGCCATCGGTACGACCGGGGCACTCGCCGCCGTCTACGGGGGGGTGTACCTGCGGGCGGTGAGCGATACCCCCGACGGATCGGCTGACCGGCGCGCCCTTCGGCGAGGTGCGCTCGAGGTCAACCATCCCGCCGCGGTCGTGGGGGTCGTGGCGCTCCAGGTGCCGCTGGTCGGCGTGCTCGCACTCGTCGCATGGCAGCTCGCCCGGTTGGACCTGCTACAGCTCGACGCGCTACGGGCGGTTCTCACCGGCCTGGTTGTGGTGTTCTGCGTGCAGGTGTGGCGGGCCCTGGCCGTCAACCGGCCGGCCCGACGCAGGGCCCGCGCACCCGACGACGACCGGATCCGGGCCATCGTGACGCTCTGTTTGGCCTACGCCGTGACGTTCGGCTCGGGACTCGCGGTCGTGTCGATGTTGCCCGGGTTCTTCGCCGACACGTTCGGGCTCTCACCGCTCGTGGCGGGCCTGGTCGTCAGCGCGTACGCCTTCACGAACCTTGTCGCCCGGCCGGCGGGCGGGCTGTGCAGTGACCTGCTGGGCAGCCGCCAACGGACCCTGCAGGTGGTCCTGGTTGGGCTGGCCGTCGGCTACGCCGGCATGGCATCGGTCCAGCGCAGCTGGCTGCTTGCCGCCACCGTGGCGGTGGCGAGCTCGTTGTTCGTGCACGCTGGCGCGGGCGCCACCTACGCGATCGTCCCTCTGGTGGAACCCCGGGCGTGCGGGCAGATCGCCGGCCTGGTCGGGGCCTACGGCAACGTCGGAGCACTGCTGTACCTCGCGCTCCTGCCCATCGTCGGCCCGGCCCGCTTCTTTGCGGTGATCGCTGTCTCCGCCGTCGCGGTCGCAGCGTCCTTGCGGTGGCTGCCGGAGCCGCAGGCCGCCGGCCTTACCGACCGCCGACTGTCTCGCACGGCGCCCCTCCCGGCTGGGACCGCGCCGCTACCGGAGGCCGTCGCCTGCCCCGAGGGACGACCGTGAGGCGCCGTGACGACGCGTCGCAGACAGGATCCCGCCGCGACGGCGAGATCCGTCGGGTGCAGCGGCCGCTGGACGACCTCCCCGTGGTGCACCTCGAAGCGAGCGTCCCGATGGTGCCCGCGGAACGCTGGACCCTCACCCTCGACGGTCACGTGGAACGGCCCCAGGTGCTCGCGCTCGCGGAGGTGATCGTGCTGGAGTCGTTCGCAGCCAATTGGAACTTCCACTGCGTGTGGGGATGGAGCCGGCCGCTGTGCCGGTGGAGCGGCGTCAGTGGCCAGGCAGTCGCTGCGGCGGCAGGGATCAGCAGCCCGTACGTCGTCGTTTCCGCCTTCGGAGGGACCTACGCCAGCGCCCTCACCACCGACGAGTTCGTCCGCGGCCTCTTCGCAACCCACCTCGACGACCGGCCGTTAACCCCCGAGCACGGCGCCCCCTTGCGCTACGTCCCGCCGCCCGGGAAGTGGCAGTACAAGGGAGTGAAGTGGGTAGCGCGAGTCACCGCCACGACCGAGTTCACGCCCGGCTTCTGGGAAACCGCGGTCGGCGATCCCCGCGGCGACATCCCCCCCGACCGAGAGGATCTGCGCCATGAAATCTGACCCGACCGCCCTGGCCGCTCTCGAGTCGCCGCCCCGCAAACCTGGCGCTCCCACCGCGGCGGCGCTCTTCGCGGCCGATGACGCTCCCCGCGTCACGCTGGCGGAGCGGGCAGCCCGCACGGACGAGCGGAACCGCGACTGCCGCTCGTGCCCCGCCTTCACCCCCGCACCCTGCGGACTGGCCTACGGCTGGTGCCGGGCCCACGACATGTACGTCAAGCTCTACCACCCACCGGGCGGCTTTTACTCCCAGTGCCAGTTCAAGGTGCTCACTCGGGTCGTGGGCGCGCCGAAACGCAGCCGCCACAGCTGACTGATCACGGTGAGCGAGGCGGTCCCGGCGCTCGCGGTTGTCGAGTGAGCGCGGCCGTCGGATGGTCTCCTCCCAGCCAGTGTCGTAACGATCCCGTCACTCCGTGCGTAGCGTCGGGTCGTCGTCGATGCACAGAGAGGCGGGTCCATGTCGTGGGGACCGGTCGTACGGCCCGGAGGGGGTCCGCAAGACCTACCGCAGCGGAACCGACGTTCCGGCGCCGCGCGGGGTCGACCTGGACGTGCACCGCGGGGAGATGCTCCCGATCGTCGGCGCGTCCGGGTCGGGCAAGACCACACTGCTGAACTGCCTGTCGGGTTTGGGCTGGACCTGGCCGACCTGGATGACGCCGCGCGCACCGACCACCGCGCGCCCACATGGGGTTCATCTTCTAGGCGCTCAACCTGTTGCCGGTGTTGAGTGCGGTGGAGAACGTGGAGTTGCCGCTGCTCAACCTCGGCTGGCGTCCCCGAGAGGCGCGGGCGGTCGCGGTGAGCCTGCTCGAGCGGGTGAGCCTGCGGCCCGTGCGAACCACCGACCGAACGAGCTGTCCGGTGGCGAGCAGCAGCGCGTGGCCGTGGCCCGGGCGCTCGTGCACGCACCGGCGGTGATCTGGACGGACGAACCGACCGGCAACCTCGACAGCGCGGCCACCGACGGGGTGATCCAGTTGCTGGTTGATCTGGTCGCGGGCGGCCACACGGTTGTCCTCGTCACCCACGATCTCGGCCTCGCACGCCGGGCGTCGCGTGTGGTGGAGGTGCGAGACGCACGGTCGTCGGCACCGACGCGGCGACGGTCCCGGCGTGATCGCGGCCCTCGCAGTCGCCGGCTTCCTGGTCGGCCACCTGGGCCTGGTCGTCGTCGCACTGCGGCGGCGGTTCGTCGCTCGTCTGGCCGTGCGTGAGGTCGGGCGCCGCCACTGGCAGTCGCTGCTCGTGGTCATTGGGTTGGCGATCGGCTCGGTGGGCATCACCGCGGCGCTGATCGCCGCTGACGCCGTGGACGAGTCCGCCGTGCTCAACGCGTACCGGACCTGGGCGGGCACTGACCTGGTCGTCGTCGCACCCGACGGCGCGTCCTTCCCCGGCGAGGTGGTCGACCGACTCGCAGAGCATCCCGAGGTGGCCGCGCGCACCGGCGGGTTGCAGCGTGGTCTTGAACTCGTCGTCCCGGTCGTGAACCCGTCGGCGCGCTGTCCCCGGGGATCGGCTGTCGCTCGCACTGCCGACCGGTCCGCAAGAGGTCACCGTCGCCGGGGCCGTCCGCGCGGAGGGCGCCGGGGCGTACGGCCTCCGCCCCGCGGTGCACGCTCCGCTCGCTCGGCGGCGTGCTGGCCCTGTGCTACAGCTCGGTGCTGCTGGTCCGGTCGTGCCGGCGTGGCGAGCGTCGCGGCTGGTCCCCGTGGAGGCCATCCGCGCTATCCCCCGAGCGCAGCGGCCCGCCTGGGTCCTCCTATGCTCGCCGGGATGGATCGGCGGCGGGTGACCTCTGGCTCGCCCTATGAGTCCCAGTTCGGCTTCAGCCGAGCGGTCCGGACGGGCGGTCGCGTGCTCGTGTCCGCAACCGCCCCGATCTTCCCTGCACGGGTCGTGCCCCGACAACGTCGGTCCGTCAGGTCCGCCGCTGCTGCGAGATCATCGTTACTGCGCTGGCCGACGTCGGAGCCCGACCCGTCGCCACGGTCGCCTGACAGCAACGGTCACGGCCCGGTCACCTGCTCCGTGGGCTCGGCCGTGCGGAGGTCGGCAGCAGGATGGTTGCGGATCACGCCCAGCGCGCCGAGACCGGCGAACAGCACCCCGAGGGCGGTGAGCGGCATCCCCGCGGTCTGGGCGGGGTCGTACAGCCCGCCGGCGAGTAGGAGCCCGATCCCCGCGGTGGTGGCCACCACCCCGACCGCGGCGCGGATCCGTCCCGGCCGCGACCGTGGCTCGCCGACCCGCTCGAACCTGGCGAACACTCGGACGAGGACGACCAGCACCAATCCACAGAGGACCACCCACAGCGGCCGGAGCAACCACCAGCGCAGGTCCGCGACGCCCGTCTCTGGCCAGATACCGGTCGGGATCGTCAACGCAGCCACGACCACGAGCGCGGTCTGGTGCCAGAGGTAGACGGTCATGGCCACCGCCCCGGCCGCAACCACCCACGCCCATGTCCTGGTGCGGCGAAGCCATCGCTCGACCGGATCGCGGACCGCAGCGACGACGCCGAACTGTGCGACTCCCAGGACGAACAGGGCGATCGACGTCGGCGAGTTGTTGCTGCGCTGTCCAGGTTCGATCCCGATCATCGCGACGGGGTAGCCGCCGACCGTGGTCAGAAGAGCCAGCACCGCGTAGCCACCGAGGGCCAGGCCCACGGCCCCCAACGAGCCCGGGAGACGGCTGTCGTACCAGAAGTACCCGAGCTGGTGGACGGCTGCCCACACCCAGAAGAAGTTCGTGTACCCCACGACCGGGGTACCTGACAGGTGCGCCGCGTCCACGGCGACGGCCACGGCGACCAGGCCGACGAGCGCGCCCAGCCCCCAGCGACGATGGGCGGCGAACGTGGGTCGCGCGGCAGCGACCACGAGGACGTACGCAGCCAGGAACCAGGCGGGAATGAACGCGACCTGGCTCCCAAGCTGCAGGAGCTCACCGGGCACACCCGCCAGCCCCAGGAGCGCCGCCAGCGGGACCCACAGTGCCAGCAACGGAACAACCGGTCGGAGCAGCCGGCGGGACCGCCGCCGCACCCATACGGCCCACGGCACACCGCGGGCTGCGGCGGCGCTCCACGACGCGGCGTTGGCGTACCCACCGACGAAGAAGAACAGCGGCATGACCTGGAAGACCCACGTCGCCCACCGGGTGGCCGGGACGAACTCCAGGAGCCGGCCGGTGACCCACTCGCCGTCGCTGACCACCACCACGGCGATGAGCCAGTGCCCGACCACGACCACGATGATGGAGATCACCCGGAGTAGATCCGCGAAGCGGTTCCGGTCAGGGGGGGTGAGTCGGTGCACCTCTTCGGCGGTCAGGGGTCGCTGACTCGGCATCCGGCCAGCCTAACGGCGGTGGCTGGATCGCAGCCTCCAGCCGCACCGAGGGCGCGACGTCCGTACTTTGGTATCGCCGTGGGCGAGCAGGGCCCGCGGACATGCCTGCACCACGAGCACGGGATGGGACAGATCGTGAACGTCTCTGACGACCATTTCGAGGCCGCGCGGGACGAGTTCGCCGGGCGGCTGTTCCACGCATCGATCGCCGCCCTGGACCTCTACCACGTCTACGTCGGCGACCGTCTCGGCCTGTACGGCGCTCTGGCCGAACAGGGCCCGCTCAGCCCCACCGAACTCGCTGATGCCGCTGGCGTGGCCGAGCGGTACGCCCGTGAGTGGCTCGAGCAGCAAGCCGTCGCCGGGATCCTCGAGGTCGTCACCGACCCCCAGGATCCCACGACCCGCACGTTCAGGTTGTCCGATGCCCACACCGAGGTGCTACTCGACCGCGACAGCCTGTCGTCCATGCCGGTGGCTCTCGGCGTGGTCGGCGTCGCCCGCGCGCTCCCCGACGTGATCGAGGCCTTCCGTACCGGCGCGGGGGTGCCATACGAGGCCTACGGCGCCGACCTACGGGAGTTCATCGCGCGGATCAACCGTCCGATGTTCATGAACCTGCTGGCACGGGAATGGTTCCCCGCCGTGCCCGGTCTGGTGCAACGACTGCAGGCAGATCCGCCCGCGCGGGTGGTCGACGTCGGCTGCGGGACAGGATGGTCGAGCATCGCGATCGCGCGCGGGTTCCCGAAGGTGACCGTGGTCGGAGTCGACCTCGATCAAGCCTCCATCGCGGCAGCCCGAGCCAACGCCCAAGCGTCGGGCGTCGCCGACCGCACGACCTTCCAGGTGCGCCACGCCGCGGATCCGGAACTGGACGGCGACTTCGACCTGGTCTGTGCGTTCGAGACGATCCACGACATGACCGACCCGGTCGGCGCGCTACGTGCCATGCGCTCGCTGCAGGCCGAAGGCGGGACCGTTCTCGTCGTCGATGAGCGGGTGGCGGACGAGTTCACGACCGACGTCGACGACGCCGAGCGCTTCCAGTGGGGGTGGAGCGCGCTGCACTGCCTGCCGTGCGCGCTGACCGAGGCGCCCGCGGCCGGGACGGGGACGATCATGCGGACACCGACCTTCCGTGGGTACGCGCACGCAGCCGGCTTCTCGGACGTCGACGTGCTCCCGATCGACAACGACTTCTGGCGGTTCTACCGCCTGAGCTCCTGATGGGGCACCGATCGCGTCACTGCAGATGCAACACCGACGCCGAAGACGTCACTCGACGTCGGAGAGGAACTGCTCCGCATCCATCGCCGCCCGGCACCCCGTCCCGGCGGCGGTGACCGCCTGCCGGTAGACGTGGTCCACGGAGTCGCCGCTGGCGAACACGCCCGCGACGTTCGTCTTTGTGTTGGGTTGATCCACGAGGAGGTAGCCCTCGTCGTCCATATCCAGCTTGCCCTCGAACAGCCAGGTGTTGGGGATGTGGCCGATGGCCAGGAAGAAGCCGCCGCACTCGAGCTCGCGGGTCTCGCCGGTCCGCTCCAGGGAATCGCCGGGCTCCGTGTTCTCGAGCGTCACAGCCGACACCTGGCCGTCGCCCTGGATCTCGGTCACCACCGCGTTCCAGAGGAACTCGATCCGATCCTTCTTGAAGGCGCGTTCCTGCAGGATCTTGGAGGCGCGCAGCTCATCGCGCCGGTGCACGACCGTGACCTTCGAGGCGAACTTCGTGAGGAACGTCGCCTCCTCCATGGCGGAGTCACCGCCCCCGACCACCACGACGTGTTGGTCCTGGAAGAAGAAGCCGTCGCACGTGGCGCAGGCCGAGACGCCCGATCCCCATAGCCGGTCTTCACCGGGCACGTCCAGTCGTCGCGGCCGGGCTCCCGTGGAGATGATCAGCGCCTTGGCGAAGACCTCGCGATCTTCCGTCGCGATGCGGAACGGGCGCTCGGAGAGGTCCACTTCCTCGGCGTCCTGGGTCCAGTACATCGTGCCGAAGCGCTCCGCCTGGTCGCGCATCTGCTCGATCAGCTCCGGCCCCGTGATCCCCTCGGGGAAACCCGGGTAGTTCTCGACGTCCTCGGTGAGCATGAGCTGCCCGCCGGTCGGCCCGCCCGCCTCGGCGCCCTCGATCACCAGCGGCTCGAGGTTGCCTCGAGCGGCGTACAAGGCCGCCGTGAGACCCGCGGGCCCACCACCGAGGATGACGACTTTGCGTGTTGTGTCCGACTCAGGCATCGCTCCCTCGCGATCCGCAGCTTTCGGGTCATCTTCTGTGCTCCGCAAGGTAGCGGCCGACGACCTCGTCACGGCCCGGCCGAACGTTCCTGGCCACCCACGCGGCACCATGGCCGTCTGGTCACCACCCGCCGGTCGCCGGGATCCGTCTGCTTCGGCTTCGACTCACTGCAGCCGGTTGCGGACGAGCTCCACCACCTGGGGAAGGGCGTCCTCCGCCGGGAGCACGACGTGGACGGCCTCAGTCCACGTCGGATCGGGGTTGACCTCCCACACCGCGGCCCCGTGGGCGGCGGCGAGCGTCGGGAGGCTGGCGGCCGGCTCGACCTCCGCCGAGGTGCCCACGACCACGAGTACCCCGCAGTCGCGGACCTCGTCGCGCGCACGTTCGATCGCCCCGGCCGGGAGGGCTTCGCCGAAGAAGACCACATCCGGCTTGAGCAGGCCGCCGCACCGTTCACAGCGGGGTACCTCGTCCTGCGCCACCACGTCCAACACGTCCTCGCGCGGAACCGCCGCGCCGCACGCCAGGCAGGTCAGGCTGTGGCGTGACCCGTGTAGTTCGACGACCGCTCGGCTCCCCGCGTCCTGGTGCAACCCGTCCACGTTCTGGGTCACGATCGTGCGGACTACCGCGAGGTCCTCAAGCTCTGCCAGGGCATGGTGCGCCGGGTTGGGTTGGGCCTCGTCCAAGACCGCGTCGAGCTCACGGAGCATGCGCCACACCTCACGCGTTCGCGTCACGAAGGCGCCGATGTGGGCGTACTCCAGCGGGTCGTACCGCTCCCACAGCCCTCCGCTCCCACGGAAGGCGGGGATGTCACTCGACACCGAGATCCCCGCGCCGGACATGACCACGACCCGACCGGCGGCTGCCACCAGCGCGGCTGCAAGCGCTTCGACGTCACGCGCCACCGTTCAGCCCACCGGCGCACCCGGAGGGACGCCGGCGTCGACCTGCAGCAGCCGGACCGTCCCGTCGGGTTGGAACGCGCCGAGGATGAGGAACTGGCTGTCGAACCCCGCGATCCGCTTCGTCCCGAGGTTGATCGCACCGATGACCTGACGGCCGAGCAGCTCCGGCCGTCCGTAGTTGGTGATGCGCGCGCTCGTGCGGAGCCGGCCGACCGCCGGGCCGAAGTCGACCGTGACCTTCCAGGCGGGGCTCCGGACCTCGGGGAAGTCCTCGACCTCGACCACCCGCCCGACTCGGACATCCAGGGCAGCGAAGAGGTCGACGCCGACGTCGGGTTTGCGGGCGAGGGCCGCGGGATCGTGGGAACCGTCGGCGACCATCACGCCACGTGTTCGGCGGCGAGCTCCCGACTGCGTCTCACCCACCGATCTCGCAGCTCGCGGGGGGCGCCCGACGTGAGCGTGGCCCGGGCCAGCTCGACTCCCCCGCGCAGGTCCGACACGGCGCCCGCCACGTACAGGGCCGCGGCGGCGTTGAGCGCCACCACGTCGGTCGCCGGTCCGGGCCCGCCCGCCAGGACCGAGTCGGCCACGCGGAGGTTGTCGTCGACGTCGCCGCCCCGCAGGTCATCGAGCGAGGCGCGGGGAAACTCCAGAGAGGCCGGATCGAAACGCGATTCCGTCACGCGGCCGTCGCGGATCTCCCACATGCGGCTCGGACCGGTGGTGGTCAGCTCGTCGAGGCCGTCCTCCCCGCGGACCACCAGAGCGTGCGACCGTCCCAGGCGCAGGAGCGCCCCCGCCACCAGCGGAGCGAGTCGCGCGTCGGCGACTCCGACCACCTGCCGGTCGACGCCGGCGGGGTTGGTCAGTGGCCCCAGCACGTTGAACACGGTTGGGACGCCGAGTTCGGCGCGGATGGGTGCGACGTGCCGCATGGCCGGGTGGAACGTCCGGGCGAACAGGAAACCGATCCCGATCTCCCTCATGAGATGCTCGACGACCGGCGGCGGGAGGTCGATCGCCACGCCCCAAGCCTCGAGCAGATCCGCCGAGCCGCAGCGGCTGGACGCGGCCCGGTTGCCGTGCTTGGCGACCGGCACGCCGGCGCCGGCCACGACCAGTGCGGCCACCGTGGAGATGTTGAAGGTGCCGGCACGGTCTCCGCCGGTCCCGCACGTGTCGACTGCGGCGCCGTCGAGCGCCACGTGCTCGGCGTGGTTGACCATGGCGCGCACGAGGCCGGCGATCTCCTCGTCGGTCTCCCCCTTGGCGCGGAGAGCGACGAGGAAGGCGGCAACCACGGGGGGGCTGACAGCGCCACCCATGACCGCGTTGAGGGCTGCCTCTGCCTGGTCGGCTGTCAGGTCCTGTCCGCGTAGCAGTGCCCCGATCAGATCCGGCCACACCACCATGTCGACCTCACTACTGCCGCCTCCCGGGTCGTCGGCACGGTAGCCGCCGGTCCCCAACCGGGCGAACAGTGCGGGGGCGCCCCCCAATGGGGCGGCGGCGCCCCACTGCGGACGGGTTGCCGTCAGGGTGCGAGCTCGCTCGAGGGGGCGTCGGGATGGTCGAGCGCGGGAGGCGTGTCCATGTCGCGGGCCTTGCCGGGTCCCCACCGCCCGCTGGCCTCGGGAAACTCGACCTCGCCGACGAGCGCGAGGACGCGGCGGGCGATGTCGAAGGAATCCACCGGCTTCACCACCGCGTCGGCGGCACCGGCCCACTTCGACACCCAGCGGTCGACCTCGCGGCCCATCAGCATCAGCGCCGGCGGGGCGGCCACTCCTTCGTACTCGGCGCGTGCCCGGATCTCGAACAGCAACGACTGGCCGCCCTCGGGGCGCATGTCGCCGTCGATCACCAGGACGTCGTAGTCGCGCTCCGAGGTGAGCAGGTGGCCATCCATCGCCGAGGTGGCTTCGTCGACCTCGAACCCGTCGCGTGCCCGCAGCGCGGCCCCGGCCCGCAGCCGTATACCGGGGTCTGAGGACACCACCAGCACGCGCACGGAGTCACGCTCCCACCATCAGGGTCACGGTGGCACGGTAGCGGCTGCGTCGATTGGGCTCCGCCGGCGAGCGACCGGGTGACGGCCGCTCGTTGCTCAGCGCCACAGCGGGACGCGGAGACCGGCGAGGCGGTTGATCGCGATCCCCTGGTAGGCCAGGAACACCACCGCGATCATCAGCGCAGTCACCTGATGCGGGGTGGTCAGGATGCCGAGGCTGACGATGAGCGTGGTGGCCCCGGCCGGTGGATGGGCGGCGTCGAGCCAGGTCATGAACGCGGCCGTCAGTCCGAGCGACAGGGCCGCGGCGGCGGCGCGCGACGCCGTGACGTCAGCCTCGAAAGCCGACGGCGCGTCCAGGAGCCCGAACACGACCAGCGCCAGGTAGCCCGCGACGACGCCCAGGAGGTGGCCGACGATGATGTTGCGCGGTGTCGTGGTCACGTCGGTCGGCGCGTACGACAGCAAGTAGGCCGTCGGACCCAGCGACGGGAACACCAGCGACTCGTTGACCACGGCCGCCGCGACCGACACGATCGCGATGGACAGCGCCCCGTTGGCCAGCGCGAACGTCCCCAGGGCGAATCGCCCCGGCGTCGCGCCACGGTCGCGGCCAGCCCGGCTCGCCAGACCGGCGTAGACCTCGGCCATGTGCCGGTCTCGTTCAGGCGATCCCACGGTCCCCTCCGCCGTCGGGGCAACGCCCTCGGCGGATGCGGCTGATGTCACTCCCGACGGGGCACGCCCAACGCGACAGCGGGGGCCGTCGGGCCCCCGCTGTCGTCACTGGTCGACGTCGTTAGCGATCAGCTGAAGCTCTCGCCGCAGGCGCACGACGACGAGGCGTTCGGGTTGTCGATCTGGAACCCGGAGGCCTCGAGGCTCTCCTTCCAGTCGATGGTCGCCCCCCGCAGGTGGCTGGCCGACTGCGCGTCGACGCGGACGGTGACACCGTGCTGCACGGCCTCGAGGTCGCCGTCGAGGCGGCGGTCGTCGAAGAACAGTGCGTACTGGAAACCGGCGCAGCCGCCCGCCTGTACCGCCACGCGCAGCGCCACGTCCTCACTGGCGGCGTCCTCCTGGGCGAGGAACTCCTTCATCTTCGTCGCGGCGCGCTCGGTGACGGCGACCACGCTGGTGCGCAGACCCGCCGGCGGGCCGTCGAGGGTCTCGCGGACCGGGGGCCCGTCGAGGGTTTCCTTGACCGTCGTGTCGGTCGCGTCGCTCATGTTCGATATCCCGTCGTCTTGTGGCCTGAGAAGGGTGGCGGCACGATCGCTTCCGTGCGGCGCTGCCACCTGCAACGCCAGTCTACCCGCGGACCTTCCCGGCTTCGAACACCGCACCGGTCATGTCACCCGCGCCGCGCGACGCGCGAGTCGCGCCGCCGCGGCGGCGACCTCCCCGGCCGGGTCGCCGCCGCGCGCCGCGTCCTCCACGTCGACGAAGCCGGTCACGTCATCGGCGACGCTGCCCACGACCGCGCACACCGCGACACCTGCGTCTGCGCCGAGTGCGGCGACGTGGCCGGCGACCTTGCCCTGTCGCGAGGTGGCATCGAGCCGGCCTTCGCCGGTGACGACCAGGTCGGCTCGGGCAACCTCGGCGGGCAGCCCCATCACCTCGGCGACAGCCGCGGCGCCGGGCACGATCGTGGCCCCGAGCACCGCGGCCAGACCGAAGCCGAGACCGCCTGCGGCACCTGACCCCGGCAGGTGCCGCCAGCTGCCAGCCAGGTCGCGCTCGACGACGTCGGCCCAGTGAAGCAGGCCCTGTTGGAGAGCTGCCACCATCTCGGGCGTGGCGCCCTTCTGGGGGCCGTAGGTTGTGGCGGCGTCCTTCAACAGGGACGTGACGTCCGACCACGACCGCACCTGGATCGCATCCCAAGCCGGATCCAGCCAGGTCGGTTCGACGTGGTGGACGGTGAGCAGCTTGCCACCACCGATCTTCACGCTGCTGCCGTCGGCTCGGGTCAGGCGCACTCCCAGAGCCAGAGCAGCGCCGGCGCCACCATCGACCGTGGCCGAACCCCCCAGCCCGACCACGACCCGCGGGACGCCGGCGCGGCGGACGTCCTCCAGCAGCTGTCCGACGCCGTAGGTGGTGGTGCGCATGGGGTTGCGCTCGCCCGCGCGGACGAGGCTGAGCCCGCATGCGGCGGCCGACTCGACGAGCGCGGATCCGTCCGGGCGCAGCAGCCACGCTGCCCTGATCGGCCGCCCCCGCGGGTGGGCGACTTCGACGTGGCGCAGCTGGCCGCCTCGGGTGGCGACGACCTCCACGGTGCCTTCCCCGCCGTCGGCCATCGGCACCGACGCGAGGTCGTCGCCCGGTCGGACGCTCCCCCATCCCGCCGCGATCGCCTCGGCAGCTTCGATCGAGGTCAGGGTCCCACCGAACGAGTCGGGCGCGATCACGACGTGCAAAGCGACTGTGGCGTCCGCTACTCGCCGCGGGTCGGCGGCTCGCCCCGCTCGGTCATGCCGACGCGTTTCTCGGCCTCCTTGAAGCCCATCTCGCCGCCGGCTCGCTCGGGGTGGTCGGACGGCACGCTGACACCCAGCAATGCCGCGTAATCGCCTGGTGGCTCGAAGTCCTCGTCGGCGTCGAGCCGAACGACGTTCTCAGGATCGAAGCGCCCCAGACGCTCCTCACCCTCCTCGACCCGCTCCGGATCGTTGGAGTGGATGCCGAGCAGGACCTTGTCGTGTTCGACGAGCACGAGGAGCGGCTCGAGGGTCTGGGTCCACATCATCGCCTTCCGCGCTCCGGCCTCCGCTCCGAGCAGGGCACCGGGGATGTGGCCCATCACCGCTCCGGCGACGCCGGCGTACAGCGCCCCCGCGCCGGCCGCGATGCCCACGCCGGGGATGGTCGTCACCGCTGCGCCGATCAGCGCCCCGAGCGACCCCCCGACGACCGCACCGGAGGTGATCCCCTTGGCGAAGTTCTTGCCGACACCCCCGGCCGCGCGGGTCACCTCTTCCTTGACCTGTCCGGTCCCGGGTGCCATGGCGTGTTCGCGTCCGAGGAGGGACAGCACGTCGGGGTCGTAGCCGGCCTCGAAGAGGTCATCGAGCGCCTCGACGGCCCGGTCGAGATCCGCGAACACCGCGACCGCGTTGAACCTGGCGAGCCTCTTGGTGACCATCCTTGCCCCCCGGGACCAGCCGCTACGCGTCTGTGATGTGCGTCACCGGAAGCTCCGCCTCGTCCGGCTCGCCGTCGTCGCGGCGGACTCGCTCGCCTCGACGGCTTCCTCGATGTTCGGTGGCGTCTCGCCGGGCAGGTGCGTCAGATCGATCACGTCGCGGACGCCGTCGACCTTGCGGGTCGACTCGACCAGCTTGCGTCGCTGCTCGACTGTGGGAACCTGGCCGCGGAGCTCGATGATCCCGTCGCGTGCGGTGACGACGATGGCGCTCTTGTCGATGTCGCCCATGCCCAAGACCTCGCTCTCGACCTTCTCCTTGAGGGTCTTGGCGTCGTAGTCGCCGCCCTCCTGGGTCGGGAGCTTCTCCGCGATGGCACCGCGGAGCTCACCGGCCTTGTAATCGGCCTTCTTACGCAGGTCGTCAGCCTGGTCGCGGAGTGCCGCGCCGATCTGGTCGGTGGTCTGCGCGCGACGGGCGCGACCGCGGTCGGGATCGAAGAAGTACGTGGCGGCCACACCGGCCGCAGCGCCGATGCCCAGCAGCCCCATAGCCTTGATCTTGCTGAAGAAGCTCATCGCTGCCTCCTGCTCTCCGCCCGGTGGTCCGGCGCGGGCGGCGTGCGCCGCGGACGTGCGGGTCGCCTACCACCGTGCGGGCGACCGGGTCGCGGTGCATCCTGCGTCCCCGTCCGTTCGTGTACGGCCATGAGCGCGCTGTCGCCCGTTTGCGACATCTCGCTGGTCGTTCACCGGGCGTCGCGGTCCAGGAACGGCGGGTCGACCACCTCGAACGGCGTCGACCGGCCCCGGATGTCGACCGTGACGCGGTCGCCGGGAGCAAGTGGTGTGGACAGGTACGCCAGGCCGATCCCGGTGCCCAACACCGGCGAGTAGGACCCGGAGGTGACCTCTCCCACACGTTCCCCGTCGTGCGACACGACCATCCCCGCACGCGGAATGCCGCGTTCGATGGCGCGGATGCCCCACAGCTGCCGGGATGGCCGGTTGGCTCCAGTGCGGCGCAGCGCTTCGGCTCCGCGGAAGTCGCGGCCTTCGAGCGCCACCGCCCAGCCGAGACGGGCCTCGAACGGGTTGGTGTCGGTCGTCAGGTCGTTGCCGTGCAGCGGGTATCCCATCTCCAGGCGGAGGGTGTCGCGTGCCCCGAGCCCACAGGGCGTGGCCCCCAGCCGCAGGAGTTCCTCGAAGTACCCGGGTCCGTCCAGGCCCGGCAGGATCAGCTCCGCCCCGACCTCGCCGGTGTACCCGGTGCGGCAGTACCAGCCATCGTCGGACGGGCCCAGGTCCATCAGCGCGATCCCACGTTCGGGGACGGAGGTGGAGACGGTCGGGAACAGCTGCTCGAGCACGTCCAGCGACCGTGGGCCCTGCACCGCGAGCATGGTCAGGCGGGTGGAGTCGTCGCTGATGGTCGCGCCGTGTTCGTCGCCTGCCGTGCGCAGCACTTCGAACACCGTCTGGGTGTTGGCGGCGTTGGGGACGGCCAGGAAGCGGTCGGCGGCCAGGCGATACACGATGAGGTCGTCGAGGATCCCGCCGGACTCGTCACAGCACAGCGTGTATTGCGACTGGCCGTCGCCGAGGTCGCGCGGGTCGTTGGTGAACGACGCACCCACTGTCGCCTCGGCGCCGTCACCGTTGATCCACAGCTTGCCCAGGTGCGACACGTCGAAGACCCCGACGTCGCGGCGGACGGCCCGGTGCTCGTCCACGGTGCCCGCATACTCGAGCGGCGCGGCCCAACCGGCGAATGCTGTGATCCGGGCGCCTAGCCGCTGGTGCAGGCTGTACAGGGACGTCTTGATCAGGCCCTCGTGCTGTGCCGTGACCATGTCGTCTCCGTCGCCCGCGACGTCCCGACCCTACTGTCCTTCACCCGCGCTGAAACGGGACCGTCCGGTCGAGGCCCCCAGGTACGTCACAGGGTGGGTGGACTAGCGTTGGAGGACATCACCCGTGTCGTGGAGGGAGGGCCCGTGGCCGAGGACCGCTTCGACGTCGTCGTGCTCGGGGCGGGCACCGGCGGGTACTCCGCTGCGCTCCGCGCCGCGCAGCTCGGTCTGTCGGTCGGACTGGTCGAACGCGACAAGGTCGGCGGGACGTGTCTGCACCGGGGATGCATCCCGTCCAAGGCGCTGCTGCATTCCGCAGAGATCGCCGAACACGTCCGCGACGCACCCGACTTCGGGGTGAACGCCACCTTCGAAGGGGTGGAGATCGCCAAGGTGCACGAGCACAAGGACAAGGTCGTCAATGCGATGTGGAAGGGCCTGCAAGGCGCGTTGAAGGCTCGCGGCATCGAGACTCTGGAGGGCCACGGCCGGCTGGTGGATCCGAACACGGTGGAGGTCGGCGGCGAAGGGGTGCGTGGCGACGCCGTGGTCCTCGCCACCGGATCCGTGCCGCGGGAGATCCCACCGGCACCGTTCGACGGCGAGCGGATCATCCACTCCGACCACGCACTCAACCTCGACCGGGTCCCTGAGCGGCCGATCATCCTGGGGGCGGGCGCGGTCGGGATGGAGTTCGCCAGCGTCTGGCAGGGTTTCGGGTCGCAGACGGTCACCGTCATAGAACTGGAGGAGCGGGTCCTGCCGCTGGAGGACCCGGACTCGTCGCGTGAGGTGGCCCGCCAGTTCCGGCGGCAGGGGATCGAAGTCCGCACCGGCGCCCGGCTGAGCGCGGCCGATCCCAGCGACGGCGGCGTCGTGGTCACCGTCACCGGCGACGACGGCCAGGAGGACAAGCTCGAAGGTGATCTCCTGCTGGTCGCGGTCGGGCGGCGTCCGGTGATCGAAGACTGCGGCTACGAAAGCGTCGGCGTGGAGCTCGAAGACGGCTTCGTCACGGTCGACGAGTACTGCCGCACGAACATCGAGGGAGTGTGGGCCCTGGGGGACCTGATCCCCACCCTCGGCCTCGCCCACGCGTCGTTCGCGGAGGGCTTCCTGGTCGCGGACCAGCTCGGCGGGCTCTCCCCCGCGCCGATCGACTACGCCGGTGTCCCCCGCGTCACGTTCTCCAACCCCGAGGTCGCCTCGGTGGGGCTGACCGAGCCGCAGGCCCGCGACGAGGGCTACGACGTCGTCGTCGAGACCTACAAGTTCCAGACCATCGCCCGTGCCCGCATGATGAAGTCGGAGGGCGTGGTCAAGCTGATCGCGGACAGGCGTGACGACACGGCGAGGCGGATCCTGGGCGTGCACCTCACCGGCCCGCACGCCACCGACCTGATCGCCGAGGGGGAACTGATCTACAACTGGGAGGCGCTCCCGATGGACGTCGCCCGGTTCATCCACCCTCACCCCACCCTCAACGAGGCCGTTGGTGAGGCCCACCTCGCCCTGGCGGGGCGCGCCCTGCACGGCTGATTACCGCAGCGAAGGAGGTCGTCGTCGTGGCCGAGGAAGTCAAGCTGCCGCAGCTGGGCGAGTCCGTTACCGAGGCGACGATCACGGCATGGCTGGTCAACGAGGGCGAGGAAGTCACCGAGGATCAGCCGCTGTTCGAGATCTCCACCGAGAAGGTCGACACGGAGGTGCCGTCTCCCGCCAGCGGCGTGTTGAAGGAGATCCGCGCGCAGGTCGACGACACGATCGAGGTCGGCGACGTCGTCGCGATCATCGAGACCGACGGTGAGGCTGAGGCCGGGGCCCCCGCTGCCGAGGAGGCTGGGGCAGAGGCGGAGGCGCCTGCCGAGCAGGAGGCTGCCGAGGAAGAGGCTGCCGAGCAGGAGGCTGCCGAGCAGCCGGCCGAGGAGACGCGCCGTGACAAGCGACCCGCAGCCCGGGAGGAGCCGGCGGCAGAAGCGCAGGCCGAACGCGAAGCGCCGGCCGCCGAGGTCGCCGCACCTGAACGTGAAGGGGAACCCAGCGGCGACGGGCAGGCCCGCGAAGAGCTCCTCTCGCCGATCGTGCGGCAGCTGGTCGAGCAGCACGACATCGACGTGTCCCGCGTCGAGGGCACCGGGAAGGGGGGCCGGATCACCCGTCAGGACGTCGAGCGGGTCATCCAGGAGGGCGCTGCCCGCCGCGCCGAACCGGAGGCGCCACCCGAGGAGGAACGGGACAAGGAGCCCGAGCGCGAGGCACGCCGCCCCGCCGCTGCGGTCGACCCGCGCCAGCCGCACGAGGGCGTACGGGGCCGGACGGAGAAGCTGTCGCGGGTCCGGGCTTCGATCGCCCGCAGCATGTTCCGCAGCATCCAGACCACCGCGCAGCTCACCGCGGCCCGCGAGGTGGATGTCAGCCGGATCATGCAGGTGCGGGCCCGAGCCAAGGACGCGTTCCGCCAGCGTGAGGGCGTGCCTCTGTCGCCGTTGCCGTTCATCGCCCGGGCGGTGTGCATGGTCCTGCCACGCCATGAGTCGCTGAACGCCTCGATCGACGTCGACGGGGGCGTCGCCAAGTACTACGAAACGATCAACCTCGGCGTCGCGGTGGACGCGCCCCAGGGTCTGATCGTCCCCAACATCAAGGACGCGCAGGACCTCACCGTGCCGGCCCTGGCCCGCGCGATCGCCGACGTCGCCGACCGGGTGCGCAACAAGAAACTTAACCCGGACGACGTCCAGGGCGGCACGTTCACGCTCACCAACACCGGCTCGCGCGGCGTCCTGTTCGACACCCCGGTCCTCAACCCGCCGGAGAGCGGCATCCTGGCGACACCGGTGATCGAGAAGCGGCCGGTGGTCCGCAGCAACGAGCTCGGCGATGAGATCGCGATCCGCTCGATGACCTACCTGTGCCTCACCTACGACCACCGCATGGTGGACGGCGCCGACGCGGCACGGTTCCTGGCGGACCTCGCCGAGATGATCGAGACCCATGACTGGTCGGCGGAGGTGAGCGCCTACTGATGGTCGGCTCACCCAGCGTCCAGCGGCTGGCGGGGACGCTGCGCGACGCTGGCTCCGACGAGCCGGTCCTGTCCGTCGACGCCGGCCTCGTGCCGTACGCGTCAGCCTGGGAACTGCAACGGGCGCTGGTCGCACGCCGCGCCGCCGGGCAGATCCCCGACGTCATCGTGACGCTGCAGCATCCGCCGGTGTACACCACCGGGAAGCGGGCCGACCCCTCCCACGTCTTGTGGGACGCTGCCGAGCGCGCATCACGCGGTATCGAGCTGCACGAGGTCGACCGCGGTGGGAACGTCACCTACCACGGCCCAGGCCAGCTCGTGGCATACCCGATCGTGCGCCTCCAGGGACTGCGCCGGGTGGTGGCCTACGTCCGTGCGCTCGAGCAGGTGTGCGTGCGGACCGCAGCGGACTTCGGCGTGCAGGCCGCGACGATCCGTGGCCTGACCGGCGTGTGGGTCGGCCGCGACAAGCTGGTGGCGATCGGCGTGCGGGTGAGCAGCCGGGGCGTGACCAGCCATGGGTTGGCCTTCAACGTCACAACCGACCTCGACCACTTCCGGGGGATCGTGCCGTGCGGCATCCCCGACCGGGGCGTGTGCTCGCTGCGCTCGCTGGGCGTCGACGCCGACGTTGGGTTGGTGCGGCAGCGGATGCAGGCCCGGTTCGCCGAGCTGTTGGGCTGCGACATCACCGCGGGGACCCTCGATGGCCTCGTCGCTTCCCCGGTGCGGAGGGCAACGTGAGCACCCACCCCGTGATCCCGCCCGACGTGCGGCCTCTGCGCCTGCTCGACGAGGACCGCCGTCGGCGCGCGGGCGTGGCCCGCCCCGCGTACGGAGGCGTCCGCACGGGGCGGAAACCACCGTGGCTGAAGACGACCCTGCGCCGCGGGGAGAACTTCCACGAGCTGAAGCGGCTGATGTCCGGCCTTGATCTGAACACCGTGTGTGAGCAAGCAGGCTGCCCGAACATCTCCGAATGTTGGGAGGTGCGCGAGGCGACCTTCCTGATCGGTGGTGACAACTGCACCCGCCGCTGCGGTTTCTGCCAGATCCGGACCGGGAAGCCGGTCGGGTACGACCGTGACGAGCCGCGTCGCGTCGCGGAGGCGGTCGCGCATCTGGGGCTTCGGTTCGCCGTGATCACCGGTGTGGCCCGAGATGATCTGCCGGACGGCGGTGCGTGGCTGTTCGCGGAGTGCATCCGCCAGATCCGGGCCCGGCTGCCCAACTGTGGCGTCGAGGTGCTGCCCAGCGACTTCTCGATGAACCTGTCGGCGCTGCAGCAGGTCTGCGGCGAGGATCCCGACGTCTTCGCGCACAACGTCGAGACCGTCGAGCGCCTCTACCCGATCATCCGCCCCGGTTTCCGCTACCGCGAGTCCCTGCGCTTCCTGCAGGAGGCACGCCGGCGGCTCCCCGACCGCTGCGCCACCAAGTCGAACATCATCGCCGGCATGGGAGAGACCAACGAGGAGATCGTCGCGGTGATGCGCGACCTCCGCGACGCGGGCGTGTCGCTGCTGACGATCGGGCAGTACCTGCAGCCCTCCCCCAACCACCTCCGCCTCGACCGGTACGTCACCCCGGCGGAGTTCGCCGAGTTGCGGCGCATCGGCGAGGACGAGCTCGGCTTCGACCACGTGGAAGCCGGCCCGCTGGTGCGCTCCAGCTACCACGCCGGCCAGCAGGCGATCGACGCCGGGACGTGGGCACCGACGGGTGACCAGCCCGGCGCGCACGCAATGGAGCGCAGTCCGTGCGCGTGAGCGCCCAGGCTGCGCGGTCCGCCGAGACGCTCGACACCGACCCAGCGAGGCAACCCCCGTGCTGATGCGCCTGGTGGCGCGGTTCCAGACCGAGACCCCGACCGATCCCGCTCAGCAGGTCGTCGAACGCGTGAGCGACGTGCAGTGGTGGTTCGGGATCGTCAACAGCGCCACCCGGGCCGCGATCGTCCTGGTCGCGGCGTTCGTGCTCGCCCGACTCGCCAAGCACGGGGTGCGCCGGTGGGTCAGCCGTGCCACCGTCCGCAGCCTGTCGCGCATGGATGAGACACGCCGCATGCGCGCCGAGCTGCGGGCGAAGACCCTCGGCGACGTCATGGCGGACAGCACCCGGATCGTGATCTGGACCCTGGCGGTGATCACCGCGCTGGGTCAGTTCGGGATCGCACTCGGGCCGTTGATCGCCGGTGCGGGGATCGCCGGTGTCGCGCTGGGCTTCGGGGCGCAGAGCCTGGTGAAGGACTTCTTCTCGGGCTTCTTCATCCTGCTCGAGGACCAGTACGGCGTCGGCGACGTGGTGCAGATCGATCCCGACGTCAGCGGGCGCGTCGAGGACATCACCATGCGCGTCACCCGGTTGCGTTCCCTGGACGGAACGGTGTGGTTCGTGCCCAACGGCGAGATCCGCTTCCTGGGCAACAAGTCGAAGGAGTGGGCGCGCGCGCTGGTCGACTTCCAGGTGGGCTACGGATCCGACCTCGACGTCGCCATGGAGGCCATCCGCAAGGTCGCGGCAGGTCTGCGCCACGACGAGGAGATCGGCCCGAAGATCCTCGAGGACGTCGAGATCCTCGGCGTGGAGATGCTGGGTGACTCCGGTGTCACCATCCGGACGTTCATCAAGACGCAACCGCTCGAGCAGTGGACGGTCAGCCGCCGCTTCCGGCGCCATGTCAAGCGCGAGTTCGACGCCCGCGGGATCGAGATCCCCTTCCCGCACCGCAAGTTGATCATCGCGGATGGTCGGGATCCTCGCCGGCGCCCCGACGGACCCGACGCGGTCGTGTCCTTCGAGCGCGGCGAGACGTAACGCCGACGAAACACTGGTGACACAGTCGGGAAACCGCACACTCGTACGGTGCGCCCCCGTCCACGTGCGACACGAGACCCGCAAGCTGGCATGGTCGCAACAGCCATCACCAAGGAGCACACGTTGGCGAGCTCACCGGAAGAAGTCCTGAGGACCGTCACCGACGGGGGATACGAGATCATCGATATCCGCTTCGTCGACCTGCCCGGCACCGTGCAGCACTTCTCGATCCCGGCCAGCGCGTTGACCGAAGCGGTGTTCACCGACGGACTGTACTTCGACGGCTCGTCGATCCGAGGTTTCCAGGAGATCCAGGAATCCGACATGCTCCTCCTCCCGGATCCCGACACTGCGATGCACGACCCGTTCCGGGCCCGCAAGACCCTGGCGCTGACCTGCTTCGTGCACGACCCGGTGACTGGCGAGGCGTACACACGCGATCCCCGGAACATCTCTCGGAAGGCCGAGGCGTACCTGGCGTCCACCGGGATCGCCGACGAGGCGTACTTCGGTCCGGAGGCGGAGTTCTACATCTTCGACTCGATCCGCTTCGACCAGAATCAGCATTCGGCGTTCTACTTCATCGACTCCGACGAGGGGGCGTGGAACTCGGGCCGTGACGAGGACGGGGGGAACAAGGGCTACAAGCCGCGGTACAAGGAGGGTTACTTCCCGGTCCCGCCCATGGACCACTACCAGGACCTGCGCTCGGAGATGATCGTCAACCTGCAGCGCGCCGGGATCGAGGTGGAGGTCCAGCACCACGAGGTCGGGACCGCCGGGCAGGCCGAGATCGACATCCGTTTCGACACGCTGCTGCGCATGGCCGACAAGGTCCTCATCTACAAGTACATCGTGAAGAACACCGCCTGGCAGCACGGCAAGACCGTCACCTTCATGCCCAAGCCGATCTTCCAGGACAACGGTTCGGGCATGCACACCCACCAGTCGCTGTGGAAGGACGGGGACCCGCTGTTCTTCGACGAGGCCGGCTTCGCACAGCTGTCGGACACGGCACGCTGGTACATTGGGGGCATCCTCGAGCACGCCGCCGCCGTGCTGGCCTTCGCCGCGCCGACCACCAACAGCTACCGGCGCCTCGTACCCGGCTACGAGGCGCCGGTGAACCTGGTGTACTCCAACCGCAACCGGTCCGCCGCCGTCCGCATCCCGGTGAGCGGGACCAGCCCCAGGGCCAAGCGGCTCGAGTTCCGCTGCCCGGACCCGTCCTGCAACCCACACCTGGCGTTCGCGGCGATGCTCATGGCCGGCCTGGACGGGATCCGCAACCGCATCGAGCCGATGGAGCCGGTCGACAAGAACATCTACGACCTGCCGCCCGAGGAGCTGGTGAACCTCCCGAGCGTCCCCGGGTCGCTCGACGAGGCGCTCGATGCGCTGGAGGGCAACGGCAAGTTCCTCCTGGAGGGTGGGGTGTTCACCGAGGACCTGATCGAAACCTGGATCGCGTACAAGCGCGAGCACGAGCTCGACGCGATCCGTCTGCGTCCACACCCGTGGGAGTTCAACCTCTACTTCGACGTGTAGGCCGGACGCCGCCGGATCGGGACTCCAGCGTCCAATGGCTGGTTGGTTGGTGCGTCACGGTCGATCCGTCGGCAGTCGCCCTGTCTGATCAATGCGAGAGCTCCCTGCTGCCCGGCCTCTCTGGCGCTTCGTCGCACACGACCGGCCTGGTATCAGAGCCCGAACCTGTGGTGGCCGCACGAACGGGCTTGGGTGGTGGGCACCGAGATCGACTTGATCTGGACGGACGCGGCCGGATCCAGCGACTGCGCCGAAGCGGTGATCGCCGACGAAGGGCTCGAGACATACGAGGTCGCCGTGGACGATACGGCGGTCGTCCTACCAGCGAACGGCGGCGCAGCCTCGGTCGGGAGGATGACAACGCGGCCCTCGTCGTACGGCTCGAGACGGAGGCCAGTGGCGTCTTCCAGATCGGCCTCGTGGCCCTTCTCGCCGTGATGCGTGCCACCGACGCGACGGGTGTCTCGCGATGGGGACGCGCGGCCCTCAACATCGAGATGTTCTTCCTCGCCTGGCGATCGGATGGACCATCCCCCACCTGTGGCAGGCGAACCGGCCGCACGACACCCTGTGGATCAACACCTCGACGCGGGCTGGCCCCTCAGCATGGCATGGCTCATCGTCGTCGGGGTCACCGTTGTGCGGCACGACGCTGACCCACCCCGGCGCGACGGTTTCCACTCGGCGCCAGCCTCCTACTGTCCGTCGACATCGCCTTCCTCTGGACAGGGGAATGGCCGAGCCTCATCATCCGCTCTGTCTACCTCGTGGCCGCACACGGGGAGATCTCATGGCCGCCCGCGGGGAGAACTCGCTGGCCCTTGACACGGCTACACCGCAGTCGGGTGGATCATCATCCGTGACATCGCTCCCGTCACACCCCGCATAGCCCAGAAGAAGGCCTCGGCAGGAATGCCTGCCTAAGCGCCCGCTTGCGGAACCGGCCATGCGATCGAACAGGTGCGCTTTCCGCCGGTGGGAGCGGTCGTCTCGACGCGGTTGTCCGACGATGCCGGAGCCCACGACGGGATGGCTCAAGCGACCGATATCGCGCCGGGACACCGGCTCCATAACCGGGCGAGAACGGCGGATCCCGTCTACTCGCAGAGCGTGACAGCGAGGTCGGGACGGCACGCGCAAGACGCTCGTCCGTTGTGATCTTCCGGGCCGCCGCAGTCGGATTCCGAGACGACGAGTCGGACGACGAAGAGTTGCGCGCCGGGGATGGCCTTGCGGTAGGCGTTCAGCGCGGCGCGCGACTCCAAGACACGGAAGGCAGCAAGTGACGCGCTCCGGCAGCGTGGAAGTTGCGCGACCGACTGGCAGGCGCCGCCGCAGGACGTCGTCAACCTCGTGCGCAGCGCCAACCCTTCGCCCGGAGCGCACACGACCTTCCGGG
Source organism: Actinomycetota bacterium (assembly GCA_019347675.1). NCBI lineage: Bacteria > Bacillati > Actinomycetota > Actinomycetota bacterium. The sequence continues at coordinate 207,398 of JAHWKW010000002.1, forward strand.
GCGAGCGCCTCAGTTCTAGAGGCAGGCGAGGTTGGCCATGGCGAGACGCTGGTTGAATGGATCGTCAACCGCGCCTGGGTGCATCGTCGTGACGGCGTCCACGTCGAGGGCGGTGAAGGGGCTAACGTCGACCTCTTGCAGGATGTAGGTGATCTCGTCGAGCACGGCAGTCTTGCCGGAACCAATAGTCCCGCTGATGAGCAGGGTGGGGACGGTCTCGTCCGAATACAACGCAGTGCCCCCACGGCCCGGTGATGGTCGTGCAGACGTCGACGGTAGCCCTGCAGATGTCCAAGGACGCGTTCGTAGGCTGACTGAGCGACTCGAGGTCGAGGTTGAGCGTGCCGAGCCGATCGTCTGTCCGTCGTGCCAGGCGTCGTCTCGCCGAGCTGGGTCCGCCGCGGGAACGGTCGGCCGGCGACTACGCCAACATCGCCTTACCGTCCGCTGACGCGGATGTCCTGGTAGGTCTGCTCAGCCAGAACGCTCGCTCGGTGATTGAGGTCGGACTGGCGTACGGCAGCTCGGTGCTGGCCATCGCTAAGTCGCTCGCGGCACATGAGGTCGTGGACGCTCGGCATGTCATCATCGACCCGCACCAGGCGCTGTTCGACCACGTCGGTGTTGAGGTCCTCGCCGAAGCTGGGCTTGATGGCTTCTACCAGCTGATGGAGGAGGAGTCGCAGGTCGCACTGCCCCGCCTGGTCGCCCGCTGCAACTCCTTCCATGCGGCGTTCGTCGATGGGAGTCACAAGTTCCACAACGTGTTCGTCGACCTGTACTACCTCCAACGGCTGGTCGTGGCCGGTGGACTCATCGTTCTTGACGACTGCAACTGGGCCTCTGTGGCAACGGCCATCGACTACTTCGTCCAGAACATGCAGTGGCATCACGAGCCGCTCAAGGCACGGACCCGGCTGACCGCTTTCCGCCTGCCAGACCCACCAGCCGATCCACGTTTCCGCGAGTTCCGCCCCTTCGGAGCCGGGGCGCGTTGTTGGAGGGCTGGGGCACGAGAGTCCGCTCCTTGTCGGCATTGGTCGCCCGGGACTTGTGGTCTAGCAGAGCTGGGCTTCTTTAGCGTCGGATGGGGAGGTGCCTGTGAGAACCGCACATCTCCGCGATCTGTTCCTCGGTCAACTCTCGGTCATCGCAGCGCTGGTGTCGTTGGCCGTCTACGGATAGAGCCGGCGAAACGACGCTCGTCGAACGCTCCACCCGGCCGCCGCGCTGCGGAACCCCGCTGAGTCGATTGCCGCAGAGCGTGTGGTGGCCGACGATCCCGCATCGGTGGCGACGATCAACCGGAAGCCGGACACCAGGGACGCTACGAGATCGGCGACTCCTGCGGCAGACGGTCACGGCGAGCTGTACGGCGATCTGTTCAGGAGACCACCTCGAAGTGTTCGCGCTGAGTGCCCAGCTTGCACACCTTCGGGCGTCGCGTGGAGTCGTGCGCGACAAACTCAGTGAGAAGGTGCTGACCTTGCCAGACCAGCTGATGCGATCGCTGACCTGGGACCAGGGCAAGGAGATGGCGCTGCATACCAACTTCACCATCGACACCGGGATCCAGATCTACTTCTGCGCCCGCGCAGTCCCTGGCAGCGCGGCAGCAACGAGAACACCAACGGACTGCTGCGCCAGTCCGCGCGCGGTATGTGACGGACAGTGTTCGAGGAAATCAGCCTTCAGGCCGAGCGAACGCCCGATGTCGCGTATGAGCGCCCCGGGGTCGCGACGACGCTTGCGCCTCGCCGCGGCCGTTCAGCCCCGGACGTCCTGCATGATCCGGTTGATCTCCTGGGCGAGTCGACGGGGCAGGTCGACCTTCTCCAAGGCGGCGTGCGCGCCGCCCTTGAGGAGCTCCTCGGTCCGTTCGTCGCGCTGGTAGCCGGTCAGCACGATCACAACCGAGCGCGGGGAGACTTCACGGATCCTGGGAAGCGCGTCGGCACCACTGAGCCGCGGCATGGTGAGGTCCAGGAGCACCACGTCCGGGCGGTGGCGCTCGGCGAGCTCGATCGCCTCCTGCCCGTCGCTGGCCTCGGCAACCACGTCGAATCCACCGGCGCGCTCCAAGAGCATGCGCACCACCAAGCGGAGCTCGGGCGTGTCGTCGGCGACCAGGACCGACATGGTGGACGCGGGTGGGCCGTCACGGTCGGACACCGCGTCAACCAACGACCGCGACCTCGGACGGCGCGTCGCGGGACGGTGCCGGTCCCGTGAGGTCCAGCACTGCCCGGGCGAAGGCGCGCGGGTGCTCCTCGTGCGGGAAGTGACCCACGCCAGGCACCACCACCAGATCCGCCCCCAGCTGATCGGCGGCGCGACGACCGAGGCCCACGGGCAGGACGGGGTCGTCTTCGCCCCACACCACGGCGGCCGGGACCCGTAGATGGTGGGGGCCGGTGGGGGCGGTCATGCCAGGAACACGGCGGCGCATCCTGGTCGTGACCGCGTCAGCCACCGCACGACGCGGCAGGGTGCGGTAGTAGGCCAACCAGCCGCCCGGCGCGGCCTCGACCGCCTCGACGTACTCGTCGACAACCTCGTCGGGGAACGCCTCCTGGGTCCGGCTGGCGTACCGCAGGACCAACGGCACCAGTCGGTCGGCCTGCAACCGGAACGCCAGCTCGGGGAGGACCGGCAGGTTCAGCATCGGGATGTGCCAGGCGTGACGCAGGTCGACGTGGCGGTAGGGGCTGTCGGCGATCACCAGTGCCCGGACCCGTCCCGGGTGGCGGAACGCCGTCGCCAAGGCGATCGCCCCGCCCCAGTCGTGACCGACGAGGATCGCCTTGCGGACGTGCAGCGCACGGATCAGGCGGCTGACCTCGTCGGCGAGGGTCCGCGAGTCGTACCCGCGGCGGGGCGCGTCCGAGCGCCCGAAGCCCTTCAGGTCCGGGCACGCCACCCGGTATCCGGCGTCGACCAGGAGCGGCGCCACGCGATGCCATGCCCGCCCGGTCTCCGGCCAGCCGTGCAGCAGGACCGCAAGGTCGGGGCCGTGTCCCAGCGCCCGCACGAAGAACCGGGTGTCACCTCCGGCCACGTACCCCTCGCGCCAGCGGTCCACGGACCCCCCGGTCGTCTCGACGCCCCGAGCCTACGAGCCACGCGTCGACGGCGCCGAAGTCGACGTCAGGTCCGCCCGTAGAACCGTCGCTCGGTCACCCGACGGATGTGGCGGGTGTGGCGCAGGTAGTCGTCTTCGAGGACCTGTCGGGCGTTGCGCCCGTACCCCAGGCTTCTCGCAAGCTTCTCGAGCACGAGCACAGCCGTGGGAAGGACATCCACGTCGCGCTGGCGGAGCAGGTACAGGCGGTTGCGCACCGTCGCGAGGAACCGGTAGCCGTCACGCAGCCACGTGGCCTCGGTGGCGTCGAGGATCCCCACATCCTGGAGCGCATCGACGCCGGCCATGGTCGACGGCGTGCGCAGCATCGGCTCGTGCGCGCCGTGCTGCTGTTGCAGCAGCTGCACCGTCCACTCGACGTCGGTCAGCCCACCGGCGCCCAACTTCAGGTGACGCTTGGGGTCCACGCGGCGGGGGATCCGTTCACGCTCGATGCGGGCCTTCATGCGCCGCACGGCGGTCGCCTCCGCCGTCCCGAACACCTGCGGGTAGGCGTGTTGCTGGGCGAGCGCAACGAAGCTGCGGCCCAGTTCCATGTCGCCGGCCACGCGACGGGCCTTGAGCAGTGCCTGGCGCTCCCAGGGCTCGGCCCAACGCTCGTAGTAGGCCCGGCATGACGCCAACGAGCGCGACAGGGGCCCGCTGCGTCCCTCCGGACGCAACTCAGCATCCACGTCGAACGCGGTCCCCTCGGCGGTGGCCGACGACAGGGCCGGCAGCAGCCGTTCGGCGACCTCGACCGCGAAGACGCTCGCGCGCCGCTCGTCGCCGCCAGCGTCACCGTCGTCTGGTGTGGGGCCGTGCACCACCATCACGTCGAGGTCGGATGGGTAGTGCAGCTCGCGACCTCCGAGCTTGCCGAGCCCGATCACCGCGATGCTGGCCGGATCGCCGTCGCCGGTGCCCTCGGCGTCGCGCACGGCGTCGAGGACGGCCTGGAGCCCCGCTTCCAGGCACGCGTCGCCGAGGGCAGCCAGCTCCGCACCGACCGCGGTGACGCTGGCATCGCCGGCCAGATCGCGGATGACGATGCGGGCCTGCTCACGACGTTTGAAGCGGCGCAGCGCCGCCTGGCGCCCCGCCAGGTCCTCCTGCCAGCGCAGCATCCCCAGCGCGGTGCGGACCAGGTCCTCGCGGAGGCGCGGCTGGGCGCGTGCGTCGGCGTTCGTCAGCCACTCGACGCCTTGCGGGACGGTCAGCAACAGCTCACCGGCCACCTCGCTGGTCCCCAGCAGGCGCGCCAGCAGGTCCGCGACCGGCGGCTGGTCTCGCAGCGCGGCGACCAACGCGGCATCGTCACCGTGCGCCTCGACCAGCGTGCGCAGGCCCCGTACCCCGCCGTCGGGGTCCGGGCTCTCGGCCAGCGCGTGCAGCATCGCCGGCAGCGCCATACGCAACGTGGTCGCGCGTCGCGACACCCCCGCGGTCAGTGCCCGCACGTCGCGCAACACCCCGCGCGCATCGCGGAAGCCGAGCGCCTCGAGCCGGCGCAGCGCAGCGTCCTCCGACAAGACGCCGGTCCGCTGCTCGACCAGTGCAGCGTCGCTGGCGGGAACAGCAGCATGCATCTCCAGCAGCGGGCGGTAGAAGAGCTTGGCGTGCAGGTCACGGACGTTGCCCTGCAACGACCGCAGCTCCTCGAGGAAGGCCGCTCGGGCGCGGCGGTCGGCGGTCGGCCGGTACCCCAGGCTGCGGGCCAGGCACTCCTGGCGGTCGGGGTCGTCGGGGACCGTGTGGGTGCGGCGCTCCTCTGCCAGCTGCAGGCGGTGTTCGACCGTCCGCAGCCGCCGGTACGCGCTGGAGAACGTCTCGGCGTCGTCGACCGCGATGTAGCCCCGGTCGCCGAGCGCGGCGAGCGCGCGCACCGTGCCGCGTTGCCGGATCGTGGGGTCGCCCCGAGCGTGTACCAGCTGCAGCAGCTGCACGGCGAACTCGATATCGCGCAATCCGCCAGGTGCGAGCTTCAGGTGGCGTTGCCCGTGACGGACGACCTCGTCCTTGGCCTCGACGCGACCCTTCATGTCGCGGACCTGCGACACCGTGGACGGGTCGAGGTTCTCGGGGTAGACGAACGGCTCGGCAGCGTCGAGGAGCTCCTGGCCCAGCGCAAGGTCCCCGGCGACCGGGCGCGCCTTGAGCATGGCCTGGAACTCCCAGGTCTTGGCCCAACGCTCCCAGTAGGCGACGAAGCTGGGGACCGTCCGTGACAGCGCACCCTCGCGCCCCTCCGGACGCAGCGTGGGGTCGATCTCGTAGGCGCGTCCCATGGTGGTGGAGGCGTTCAACAGGCGCAGCAGTGCGGTGAAGACCTGCTGGGCCTCCTCGCGAGCGGCCCGCGCGTCCTGGTTCGACGCGTCGGCGCGGCGGGGCGCATGCACGAACACGACGTCGACGTCGGAGACGTAGTTCAGCTCCTCACCGCCGAGCTTTCCCATACCGATCACGCACAGACGCGCGGTCGGCCGTTCCCCGCCGAGCTCGTCGTGGAGGGCAGCGGTCGCGCCGGCGAGCACGCCGTCGGCCAACCGCGCCAGCTCCCACCCGACCTGCTCGACGTCGAGCTCGCCGGTGAGATCCCGGGCGGCGATCGCCGCGGTCGTGCGCCGGCGGATCCCGGCGACGGCGGCCGCCCGATCGTCGCCATCGGTGGAGGCGATCGCGACTTTGACCTGCTCGGCGATGCCGGCCGCGTGCACTGGTTGTGGCTCGCGCAGGCTCTCCACGGCGTCGGCGTGGCGGGCGAGCAGGTCACCCAGCGGACGCGACGCTCCTGCCACCGCGACGAGTCGGTGCAGCCACGCCCGGTCGGCGCGGACCCGGTCGTAGACGTGCGGCTGGTTCCGCCCGAGCTCTGCGAGGACGTGCAGCGCATCGGGAGGTGACGCCGCTTCGGAGATCACCTCCAGGAGCTCGTGGCCCTCGGCGGTCGGCCCATCACCCGACCACAGGCCGAGTTCGACGAGTCGGTCACGGCCTCGGTCGGGGTCGAGCCCGACCGCGACCAAGGCGGCCGCGGGCGTCGCGGTCCGACCACCGGGCCGGGTGCTGGTCGCACGCTCGGCCATGGTCACAGCAGCGGCAGGTACCGCTGGAGTTCGTAGGGGGTGACGTGGCGGCTGTAGGCGTTCCACTCCGCGCGCTTGTTGCGCAGGAAGAAGTCGAAGACGTGCTCGCCCAGCGCCTCGGCGACGAATTCCGAGCGTTGCATCGCCTCCAGCGCCTCACCCAGGTCGGCGGGGAGTTGTTCGATCCCGGCCGCGGCTCGCTCCGCGTCGGTCATCTCGTAGATGTTGTCCTCCGCTTCGGGCGGCAGCTCGTAGTTCTCCTCGATGCCATGCAGGCCGGCGGCCAGGATCACCGAGAACGCCAGGTACGGGTTGCACGCGGGGTCCGGGGCGCGGTACTCGATCCGGGTCGAGGCGCCTTTCTTGGGCTTGTAGATCGGGATCCTCACCAGCGCACTGCGGTTGTTGCGGCCCCAGGAGACGTGCACCGGCGCCTCCCCGGACGGGAACGGCCCGGGCAAGCCCTGCGACAGCCGCTTGTAGGAGTTCGTCCACTGGTTGGTGACCGCGGTCAGCTCGCGGGCGTGGGCCAACACCCCGGCGGTGAACGCCTTGGCGACCTTCGACAGGTGGTACTCGTCGGACGGGTCGTAGAAGGCGTTGCGGTCGCCCTCGAACAGCGAAACGTGCAGGTGCATGCCGTTGCCCCACTCACCTTCCAACGGCTTGGGCATGAAGGTGGCGTAGACGCCCCGCTCCAACGCGGTCTCCTTGACCACGAGCCGGAACGTCATGATGTTGTCGGCCATGGTCAGCCCGTCGGCGTAGCGCAGATCGATCTCGTGCTGCGACGGGGCCACCTCATGGTGGCTGTACTCGACGCTGATCCCGACCTTCTCGAGCGTGTTGATCGTCTGACGGCGGAAGTCCTGCTGGATGTCCAGTGGCGTCATGTCGAAGTACGTGCCGCTGTCCAACGGCGTGGGGTCGTCCGCGGACGGGAACAGGAAGAACTCCATCTCCGGGTGCACGTAGAACGTGAAGCCGAGGTCGGCAGCGCGCTGCAGGTTGCGGCGCAGGACGTGGCGGGGATCGGCGGCGAACGGCTCCCCCTCGGGGGTGGCGACGTCGCAGAACATCCGCGCGACGCCCTGCGACTCCGGCCGCCACGGCAGCACCTGGAACGTGCTGGCGTCGGGCACCGCGAGCATGTCCGACTCTTGCACCCGGACGAAGCCGTCGATGGCTGACCCGTCGAACCCGATCCCTTCGGCGAACGCACCTTCCAGCTCCGCGGAGGTGATCGCGACGCTCTTCAAGAACCCCAGCACATCGGTGAACCACAGGCGGATCGACCGGATGTCGCGCTCCTCGACCGTGCGCAGCACGTACTCCTGTTGCTTCTCCACGTGTCCTCCCGCGGCTGCTGCCCATCCATGGTAGTTGCCACTACCGACGCGGTCGCCGCTGTCGGATATCGAGCGGATCCACCCGCCGGTCGACGCGCGTGAAGGGACGGACGGACGGTCCCAAGCAGGGCGGGTGCTGTTCCATCGGGTCACGGACAGCCGGACGAGTGTCTCACCGGCGTGGAACAGCGTGACATCCGGAGGTCGCCGTGCCACTACGGACCGCCCTCGCACAGCTCAACCCCGTGGTGGGAGACATCGACGGCAACGTCGGTCGCATCCTCGAGGCGTGGAGGGCCGCGGCCGACGACAGCGCGGACATCGTCGTGTTCCCCGAACTTGCTGTCACCGGGTATCCACCCGAGGATCTCCTGTTCAAACCAGAGTTCGTCGCGGCGAGCGAACGGGCCGTGCAACGGCTGGCGGCGGACGGGCCGCCGGGGACGGTGGCCGTGGTGGGTTACGTCCGCATCGAACCGGCAGAGGATGACACCAGCGATTGGGACGTCCGGGTCACCGCGCTCCGCGACCGACGCAACAGCGCCGCGGTGCTCGCCAACGGCGAGCTCGTCGGCGTGTACGACAAGGCCCGCCTGCCCAACTACGGCGTGTTCGACGAGGCCCGCTACTTCGTCGGCGACGATGATCCGCTGATCACCAACGTCGCCGGAGTCCCGGTCGGGATCACCATCTGCGAGGACCTGTGGATCCAGACCGGCCCGGTGGCCGACGCTGCCCGCCTCGGAGCCGCGGTGGTCGTGAACCTCAACGCGTCCCCCTACCAGCGGGGCAAACGTGCTGAGCGTGAACGCTGGGTCCGCCACCATGCGGTCCAGCACCGGGTCGCGATCGCCTACGTCAACTGCGTCGGCGGGCAGGACGAGCTGGTGTTCGACGGCGACTCCCTGGTGGCGGCGCCCGGCGGTGAGGTGGTGGCCCGCGGCCAGCAGTTCGACACGGATCTGGTGCTCGCGGACCTGGCCGTCCGAACGGAGCCTGTGGCGGGGATTGCCTCACTTCCCGGACACCGTGGCGTACGCGCCGAGCTCCCCCCACGCGATCCTGCACCTCGCCTCGACGACGTGGCCGAGGTCTGGCACGCGGTCGTGCTCGGGACGCGGGACTACTGCCGCAAGAACGGCTTCCGGCGGGTGACCCTCGGCTTGTCCGGTGGGATCGACTCGTCGTTGACCGCGGCCGTGGCGGCGGACGCTGTCGGCGCGGGCAACGTCCTCGGCGTCCGGATGCCGTCGCCGTACTCATCGGAGGAGTCGCTGAGCGACGCCGCCGAGCTGGTGAAGAACCTCGGGATCCACGAGACGACCATCCCGATCGAGCCGGGGATGGGGACCTTCGATGACATGCTCGGCGACCTGTTCGAAGGCACGGAGCCCGACCAGACCGAGGAGAACATCCAGGCGCGTCTGCGCGGGATGCTGCTGATGGCGATCTCGAACAAGTTCGGCCATCTGGTCCTCGCAACCGGGAACAAGAGTGAAGCGTCCGTGGGGTACGCCACGCTCTACGGCGACATGGTCGGAGGTTTCATGCCGCTCAAGGACTGCAACAAGCAGCTGGTGTACGCACTGGCCCGTTACCGCAACGAGCGCGGGGCGGTGATCCCCGAACGGGTCCTCACCAAGGCGCCGTCGGCGGAGCTCCGGGCCGATCAGACCGACGAGGAGGCGCTCGGGCCCTACGAGGTGCTCGATCCGATCCTGCACCGCTACATCGAGGAGGATCGCGGCGTCGAGGCGATCATCGACGAAGGGTTCGACGAGCAGGATGTGCGGCGGGTGATCGGCATGGTCGACCGCGCCGAGTGGAAGCGCCGCCAGGCCCCCCCGGGGATCAAGATCTCACAGCGGGCGTTCGGGAAGGACCGGCGCGTGCCGATCACCAACGCCTGGCGGAGCTGACCGACTCTCGCCCGGGCGGGGTCACCCCTCGGCTGCCTGGAAGCGCTCCAACTGTGTGGGGGCGTGACGGGCGAGGACGGTTTCCGCCCTGTTCGCTTCCTTGGCCGAGTCGGTGTGCACACCGACGCCGACGTGGCCTGGCCCCACCGGGTGGAACGTCAGCTCCCACGCCTGGGACATCTGGGCGGAGCTGGTGGCCCCCGTCGCGGCACCGGTCCCCAGGCCGAGCACCGCCGTGCCGACGATCGCCGCCACAAGGACGCCGGCACTGTGGGGGAAGGTCCCGGCCAGCACCGCCGCTGAGATCGCCCCGCCCAGGACCGCCCCGAGCGCCGTCCCGATCAGCGCGCCGACCCATGTCCGCCGCCACATCACCGCGGTGAACGCCTCGTCTGCGTCGGCCACGGTCAGGTCCGCGGCGGCCTCGTCGGCAGCCGGACCGAACAGGGTGATCTGGGAGGCGTCGATCCCGGCCATCTGCAGGGCCTGCACCGCCCGGCGCGCTGTCGCCATGTCCGGGAATGTCGCGATCACGTCGTGAGCGGCGAAGCTGTCCATGCCACCATGGTGCTCGATGAGCGTGTGATGTGTCAGCCGGCCGCCCTGTTCCGCTTTCGCCGCACGCCGGGCGCTGTGCCACCATGGGGCTGCACCGCTGGACCGGCAGGACGCCGGCTGGCAGGAGCAGGAGGTTCGCTCGTGTCACACCGACCCCAGCCGCACGCCGATGACTCACCCGCCCGAGGGGTGACCATCCACGACCTGAGCGCGATGAAGCGGCGCGGGGAGCGGTTCGCCATGCTCACCGCCTACGATTTCATCTCGGCACGGATCCTCGACGAGGCCGGCATCCCGGTCATCCTGGTTGGCGACTCGCTGGGGATGGTCGTCCTCGGCCACGACTCGACCGTCCCGGTCACGGTCGACCAGATGCTGCACCACACCCGCGCGGTCGCGCGTGGTGCCGCGCGGGCGCTGGTCGTCGCGGACCTGCCCTTCGGTTCGTACCAGGAGGGTCGGGCGCAGGCCCTGCGAACCGCGACCCGCTTCCTCAAGGAGGGTCGAGCCAACGCCGTGAAGCTGGAGGGTGGCGGGGCGATGGTCGAGGTGACCGCCGCCCTCACCGCGGCCGGGATCCCGGTGATGGGCCACCTCGGGCTCACGCCGCAGTCGGTGAACCAGTTCGGCGGATTCAAGGTCCAGGGTCGCCACCCTGGCAGCGCTGAACGCATCGCGGCGGACGCGTCCGCCCTGGCCGCCGCCGGTGCGTTCAGCCTGGTGCTCGAGTGCGTCCCGGCCGAGCTCGGTCGGCGGATCACCAAGACGGTTCCCATCGCGACCATCGGGATCGGCGCCGGACCCGACACCGACGCGCAGGTGTTGGTCTGGCACGACCTGCTCGGCCTGACCAGCGGCCGGCTCCCACGGTTCGTCAAGCAGTACGCCGATCTGCGCAGTGAGATCACCTCCGCGGTGAAGGCCTTCGCCAGCGAGGTGGCCGACGGCGTCTACCCAGCCGATGAGCACACCTACGGCAGCTGACGGTCGTGGCCTGACGGGTCCGGCCGCGACGGCACGTGATCGCCCTCCACCGCGCGGGCCAGGACGAAGAGGTAGTCGGACAGACGGTTGAGGTAACGCAGGACAGCCTCGTCAGGGAGCAAACCCTCGCGCAACATGCTCACAACGACCCGTTCGGCGCGCCGGCACACCGTCCGTGCCAGGTCGAGCGCCGCCGCAGCGCGGTTGCCGCCCGGCACGACGAACTCCCGCGGCAGGGCGTGGTCGGCGACGACCGCGTCGATCCGACGTTCGAGCTCGTCGACCATCGAGTCGTCCACGCGGCTCACGCCGACCTGGAGACCGTGCCAACGATCCGGGTCCGTGGCGAGCTGCGCTCCGACCGCGAACAGAGCCCTCTGGACGTCGAGCACGGCGTCGTGGACGCCGACCTGTCCGACGGCGGCGAGCTCCGCGCGGGCCACGCCCAGGGCGCTCACCACCTCGTCGGTGGTGCCGTACGCCTCCGTCCGCAGATGGTCCTTGGGGACCCGGCCACCGCGGAACAGGTCGGTCTCGCCTCGGTCTCCCCGCCTGGTGTAGACCTTCAACGCTGCCCTTCCTCATCGGATGCGACGAGCGTAGGAAGGCCGACGATGACCTGGATGGCCATCGTCGTCACCGACCGTTGCGGCACGGCCGGCCGGTTCACTACCGTCACCGCGCCGCCCGCCCGCAGCCGCCGTGAGCGCGCGCCCCACAAGGACCGCTTTTGACCGTCCACGAGCGATCGCCCCGCCACGCCTTCCGCCTGCTCACACGGATCCGTTCCGGGTACGACGGCGCGGTCATGTACGACCTGCAACTACAGGTCGTGGCCACCGGTGCGCTCGTGTGGGCCCAGACGTTCTCCGACCAGGCCGAGGCCGAGCTGTACCGCCAGCGGGTCGAGGCTGACCTCGACGATCTCAGCGACGCCGAGTTCCGACGTCGATGGAGCGTGCCGTCGACGACCTGAGACTGCTCGCAACCAGCGAGACGGCCGATCCCGAATGCGCCTCCGCACCAGCGCTACGCGTGCTCGGTGTTGAGGTGCTGCACCAGTTGATCGTGCTCGTCGATGGCCACGGGGCGACCGTGCAGCTCGGCGTGTCGTTCCGCGAGCTGATCGACCGGCCGCTCGACCAACCGCAGGTAGAGCTCGTCGTGCACGTCGGCAAGGTGGTAGACCAACCGGGCGAAGCGTGGTTCCCAGTTCTGGGGGCAGAACGGCCGGGCGGGGCGTCCACCCCACGCGGGGTGGATCGGCGGCGGCAGTCCAGGACCCGAGAACCCCATCAGCCGTCCTCCTCGATCGGGCCGGACGGGACCACCAGCACCGACGACTGGGTGTTGCGTCGCACCTCCACACAGAACTGCCGATAGTCCTCGCCCCGGAAGAATCCGTCCGCGGCGGCGGCGTCGGGGAACGTCACGGCGACGCCCCAGCTCCCCGGGCCCTCGTCACTCTCGCCGACCTCGACCGGCTGCTCCGTGCCGGAAGCCCACCCCGAGATCACCTCCTGCAGCTGCCCACGCAAGCGCTCTCCCACCGACCGGTCACGGGCGTCGAACACGATCTCGTACCGCACGCGGACGTCGGCGGCGGTCTGGCCCTCTGCCACGTCCGTGGGTTCGTTCACGTCAGGCTCCTGGAGCCGCTGCTCGACCGTCGCCCGGAGCGCCGTCGGCACGCCCGTGCAGCGTCGTGTCGTCCCTCTGGATGCCCTCGATCCGCAACCCCGCGTGGATGTCGTAGTGACGGTTGATCGCCAGGAGCACCGGGGTGATGTTCTCGACGTACTGGCTGTTGCGCAGGGGACCGCAGTACACCCCCCACATGCCGGGGATGTCCGACGCCAGGTGCGCCACCCTGTGGGCGGCGTCGTGATCGTCGCCGCAGATCAACACGTCACAGCTGACTGGCTCACCGACGTCCCACAGGTGACGCGCGGGCACCTCGTGGAAAGCGCTGACCACGGTGGCCTCCGGGAGCAGGTCCTGGCACTCCTGGGCGGCCGACCCCGCCTCCACCCGCACACCGCGCGGACCGAGCTCGTCGAACACGACCGGGTTGACCACGTTGACCACCAGCTTGCCATCGACCGCGTGGCGCAGGTCAGGCAGCGTGCTGCGCTGCGCGTCGTAGGGGACGGTCACCAGGATGACGTCCCCAGCCGCGCATGCCTCGTCGTTGGGACATCCGCGCACGTCCACATCGCGCCCCGCGCGTTGACGAACCCGGTCCGCCACTCCTTCGGCCTTCTCCCGCGAACGAGACCCGATCAGCACGCCGTAGCCGGCCAGCGCCCAGCGCACCGCCAGCCCACGGCCCTGGGGCCCCGTTCCCCCCACGATGCCCAGGCGCTCCTTCGGGACTGGCTGGGTCACGGCTGCGCTCCGCTCGGACAATAGCGACGAGCGTCCCACGTGGAGCGGTGCCAGGCCAATCGGGCCCGACGCGGGTCGCCTCGACCCCGTCTGCCCGGGCGCGGGTCGACGCTTCCTGGGCAACCTCGCACCCTGAGTGGTCACCCGCACCTATACTCCGCGTGCACAGCGACCAGGAGCCCCAGTGGCGGCCACCAGCGTCCCCGAGCAACTGCGTCTCAGCTGGCACCGTACGACCCTCGACGGCCGCCTCGCGTTCTACGGCGAGGCTGGTGACGGCCCTCCGCTCGTGTTCCTGCATGGCTGGGGGGTGACCAGCCGTTGCTACGCCGGCGTCCTGCCGCTTCTGGCCAGCGCCGGGAGGCGGGTCATCGCCCCGGCCCTACCCGGGTTCGGTGAGAGCGAGGACCTTCCCGGCCAGCTGACCTGGGAGAAGCTGGCCAAGTGGGTCGACGACCTGCTGGACCACGCCGGCGTCGACGAGCCGGCGTCGCTGGTCGGGCACTCCTTCGGGGGCGGGGTGGCCACCATGACCGCCTGGCACCATCCCCGCCGCGCAGGGTCCTTGGTGCTGATCAACTCCGTCGGAGGCTCAGCGTGGAGCGCCGACCGGACGCTGGCGGAGCGGCCGCTGTGGGACTGGGCACTGCACCTGCCTCGCGAGTGGGTCCGCAAGGGCTACCGCCGGGTCCTCCCCGCGGTGGCCCGCGACATCGCTGAGAACCTGATCCGCCACCCCGGCAACCTGCTGCGGTCGGGTCGCCTGGCCGTCGAAGCCGACATCCTCGAGGAACTGGCCGACTTGAGCGAACGCGGTGTGCCGGTCACGATCCTGTGGGCGGACGGCGATCAGGTGCTGCCCGAGGCAGCGTTCGTCTCGCTCTGCGAGGCTGCGGGCGGCCGTGGCGACGTCGTCCCCGGGAGCCACTCGTGGCTGCTGGCTGATCCAGAAGGCTTCGGCGAGGCCATCACCAACTCGCTGGCGGTGCACGACCTGCTCACCGGCACCAACGGCGGCTGACACCCGCCGCGGCGGGGAAGCGACGCCCCGCTGCCGGTCGTCCGTCCACGTCACGTCACGTCTCACGTCGCTCGGGCGCCGCTGCTGCCCTCAGCGCCCGGACCCGGAGCCCCCGGTCCCTGACGCCGCGGGCGCCAACCCAGCCGTTCGCTGATCTCCCGTGCGGTCCGCAGCACCCGCAGAGCCGCCGACTCCGGTTTGGGTAGTCGCGACGACGGAGCCACGATGCCCACCCCCGCGACCGCCTTCCCGGTGTGGTCGAACACCGGGGCGGCGACCCCGGACGCGCCCTGCTCGAGCTCGTCGCGGGTGAAAGCCACACCACCCTGGCGGACCGACGCGAGTGTGGGGTCGCGGGCGCCCTCAGGCAGGAACGCCAGCAGCGCGCGCCCGTGGGCGGCGACGCCCAACTCGTGGCGGAAGCCCACCCGGTAGTTGACCTGCACGAACCGGTCCGGCGGCTCGACCACCTCCACCACGACCATGTCGCCGCGGTCACGGACCGCGAGGCAGGCGGTCTCGCCGGTGTCCTCCATCAGTGAACGCAGCGGCGGGCCAGCGAGCCGGCGCACCTCCAGTCCTTGAGCGGCGCGCACACCCAACTCGAGCATCGCCAAGCCCAGCCGGTACCGCCGGGTCTCGGGGTCGCGGGTGACGAAGCCCTCATCCGTGAGGGTCTCCAGCAGCCGGTACAACACCGCACGGTCGAGGTCGGTGGCGTCCGCCAGGGTCGACACGGTCGCGCCCTCGGTGTGTTCCCCCAACGCCTGGAGCAACGACAGGCCGCGGGCCAGAGTGCGCGAACCCGTTGACCGCCGGTCGTTCTTGTTGCCCTGGTCGGCCAAACGACTCACCTCACCTGGTCGTGCCCGCCGCGCGGCGCGCTACGGCAGTCTGCGAGAGCGGTGGTCGCACGGTCAAGGCCATCGCCGTGGTGTCACGACGCTGCGCGGATCGCGTCGAGAGCCTCCGGGTTTTCCATCGTGGCGAGATCGCCGGGGTCGTGGCCCTGCAGGACGGCCCGGACCGCTCGCCGGATGATCTTCGCAGACCGCGTCCGCGGCAGGTCAGTGACGAAGCGCAGCTCCCTGGGCGTGAACGCCTTCCCCAGCGCGGCGGTGACCGCCTCGGACAGCTCCAGGCGCAGCCGCTCGGTCGGCTCCGCGGCCGGGGTCAGCATCACCAGGCACACCACCGCCTCACCCTTGACGTCGTCGGGCAGGCCCACGACGGCCGCCTCGCGGACGGCGTCGTGGCCGACCAGGACCGACTCGATCTCGGCGGGACCGATGCGCTTCCCGGCCACGTTCAGGGTGTCGTCGGACCGGCCATGCAGGTACCAGAAGCCGTCCTCGTCGACCGATGCGAAATCGCCGTGCCACCACATCCCCTCGAACCGCGACCAGTACGTCTGCAGGTACCGGTCGGGGGCCCGCCACAGTCCGCGTGTCATCCCCGGCCACGGACGGCGGCAGACGAGCTCGCCCACCTGTCCCCGTGGAACAGGCGCGCCGTCCGCACCGATCACGTCCACGGCCATGCCGAGAGCCGGCCCACCCAGCGACGTCGGTTTGATCGGCTCGAGGGGATGCGGTGACAGGAAGCACGCGCCGACCTCGGTCCCTCCGGAGAGGTTGATGATCGGACGCTGGCGCCCACCGACCGTCTCGAACAGCCACCACCACGGCGACGGGTTCCACGGCTCACCCGACGAGGCGAAGATCCGCAGTGCCGATAGGTCGTGGCCGGCGACCCAGTCGTCGCCGTCCGCCTGCAGGGCACGGATCAGGGTCGGTGAGCAGCCCAGGATCGTCACGCGCTCCTCGGCGCAGACCTCCCAGATGCGGTCGGGGCGCGGATGGTTGGGTGCGCCCTCGAAGAGCAGGACGGTCCCACCGTTGGCGTGCCCCCCGATCACCTCCCAGGGGCCCATGATCCAACCCATGTCGGTCGGCCACCACAACAGGTCTCCGCGACGGTCGCCATGTCCACTGCGCAGATCGACCTGGTAGGCGACCTCCTCGGCGATCTTGACCGTGAAACCGCCGTGGACGTGGACGGCGCCCTTGGGCTCGCCGGTGGTGCCCGAGCTGTAGGCCAGCAGGAACGGATGCTCGCTCGGGACCCACGCCGGCTCGCGGTGGTCGCTCGCCGTGGCCACCAGGTCGTCCAGCCACACGTCGCGGGTTTCGTCGCTCGGCACGTCCGGGTCCCCGGTGCGGCGCACCACGACGATCCGCTGCACCGCCGGGCACGCTGCGACGGCGTGGTCTGCGATGCTCTTCAGCGGGACGGTCCGCCCCCGGCGCCAGGTCCGGTCGGCGGTGATGACCACCTTCGCGCCCGCGTCGCGCAGTCGGACCGCGACCGCTGGCGCTGCGAAGCCGCTGAAGATCGGGACGCAGATCGCGCCGAGCTTGGCGATGGCGTACACGGCGGTCACGGCCTCGGGGACCATCGGCAACAACACCCCGACCGCATCGCCGGGTTCGACGCCGAGACCCGCCAGCCCATTGGCCAGCCGGTTCACCTCCCGCGCGAGCTGCGCGTAGCTGAGCGTGACCGCGGACCCGTCCTCGCCGACCCACCGCACCGCCGGGGCGTCCCCCCGGCGCTCGCGGACCCACCGGTCCACACAGACGTCGGCGACGTTGAGGGTGCCGCCCACGAACCATGTCGCCCAGGCCAGTCCGGCGGATGTATCCACCACGTGTTCGTAGGGGTCGTGGAAGGGGATGCCAAGGTCGTCGACCACGGCAGCCCAGAACCACTCGGGCTCCTCGATCGACCGGGCCCGCAGGTCCTCGAACGCGGCGATCCCGTGTCGATCCAACAGGCGCTGCAGGTTGCTGCCCTGCACGTACTCCGGCGCCGGGCTCCACGCCACTTCGAACCTCTGACGCTGCATCGGCCTCCCGATCGAGGGGCTCATCCAACCTTAGTGCTCTGGCACGGAAGTTCGTTGACGTATCGGTTCAGGCTGCGGCGGCCATGTCGCAGCGGGCCAGAACGCGGTCGAGATCGGTTCGGGTGAACTTCCATTCGAACGGAGTGGCGATCTGCTGGTAGTGGTCCTGGAACGCGAGTAGGCGGGCTTCGACATCGGTGAGGTCGGGGCTGTCGTTGGGGTCGAGGACCTTGCGTTGCACGATTGAGAAGTAAATCTCGATCTGGTTCAGCCACGAAGCGTGGATCGGCAGGTGCACGAGCGCGAGGTTGGGCCAGGCTTTCGCGGCCCGCTCGACCGAGGCCTGCCCGCGATGGCACGAGCCGTTGTCCACCACCCAGAACACCCGCTTGGCGGAGGCGTAGGGCTGGGTGGTCATGACCTGCTCGACGAGCCGGCCGAACGGCTCGATGCCCGACGACGGCTCGCAGCGCCGAAGATCTTGGCGCGGTGGACGTCCCAGGCGGCCAGGTAGGCCAGCGCACCACCGCGGCGGT